>CAXBOL010000367.1:0-5490 GCA_963977295.1 uncultured Opitutaceae bacterium | reverse complement strand
CGGTGTCACGGATTTGACGACTGGTGTGGAAGAGTTTCCCCATGCCATAGGTTTGATAGCCGTGGGATTTGAGCCACCCGGGGAGGGTGTAGCCGTCGGGGATGACGCTGCGCCACGACGTGCTGTTGCCGTAGACGCCAGTGGTGGAGGGACGCATACCGGTGAGGAAGGCGGTGCGGCTGGGATTGCACACCGGGGAGGCGGTGTAGGCGCGGGTGAAGGTAGTGCCGCGGGCGGCGAGGCGATCGATGTTGGGCGTGATAGCCTGAGTGTTGCGTGCAAGGTGCTGCACCCAGTGGTTGAGATCATCGACCGTGATGAGGAGGATGTTGGGCTGCGAGGGGGAGTGCGGCTGCGCTGCGAATGACCAAGGCCCCATGAGCAATGTCCAATGGAGGAACACGGCGGTGCGGACGAGACGGAATGATGGACGGAACATAGGACGGACGAAGAGGAAGTGAACTGGGGGATTTAACCACGAATGGACAGGAATGGCTTCACCTAACGGTTACGCGGAGAAACCTAGACTAAGGGGAATTGATTTAGGGTTGAGTAGTGCAGGCTACCGTCTTCTCGAGAATGGTTAGACCGAAGAGAGTTAAAGTGGGCTGAAACAAGGATGCGTGGAAGAATCTTACGGGAGGCCGCGGTAGGTGAAGTGGCGGAATTGCACGGTGCCAGAGCCAGAAGCGTAGATGCCGATGCGTTGAGTGGACTCGGTGGAGGTGGAGGCGCCCCAAGGGAATAGGGTCCAATTTTCGCCGTCGGCGCTGTGGTAAAAGGTCACGTCGTGATCACGGTGGCGAACCTTCAAAAATACGTGTTGGTCGGGGTAAAGATCGGGTAGGAAATTGTTGCCTCGACGTGGATGAGAAACCCCGCCGGACGTGGTCTCGATACCGGTAAACGTAGCGGCGAAAATCCCCAGACCTGCGGCGTTGCCCGCACTGGTGTTGACTTCGACGGTCAGTTCGTAGCTCGGGTTGACAGGCAGACCAAGCAGGCGAGTGGCATTGTAGAGTGAGTCTCCTTTCGCTGCCATCTGCAATGCTCCTCCGGACATGCAGTAGGTTTGGTTGAAGTTTTCGACAGTTTCACCCGGATCCCACTGCGGACCCAAGTCAGAGCCGGCGAACGTGTCTGAAAGCGGCATGCCATGGCCGACGTTAGTGCCGGCGGGTTTGCGGAGAAGCACCTCAGCGCTGGCTTCGTCCGGCAGGTAGGGCCAACCGTCGTCAGTCCACTGCAAAGGCAGTAAGAGAGTGGAGCGGCCACCGGAACGCCGGCCATGTGCAATGGCATGAAACATGACCCACCAGTCTCCGGCGGTGTCTTCGATGAACGTGCCATGGCCTTGGGACCACCATGGTTCAGAACGTTGCCACGTGCGCAGGAACGGGCTGTCTGGATCGTTTTCCCACGGGCCGAGGGCGGAGCGACTGCGCGCGACGACAATCATGTGGCTGGTGGAGGGACCGGCCGTGCCGCCTTGGGCGGAAACCATGTAGCACCACCCGTCCCGCCAAAAGAGTTTTGGGCTTTCGAGGCAGTGACACTCGATGGTCCAGTCCGGAGGAATTTCCCAGCCCGGATACACTTCGATTTGTTCACCCACGGTGCTTAAGCCATCGGGACTGAGCTTTACCACTTTTCCGGCGTTGACGTAGAGGTAGCGGGTGCCGTTGCGGTCGACGACGTGGCCGGGATCGATGCCCCCGATGCCCAAATCGATCGGGGCCGACCACGGTCCCGCCGGGTCCTTGGCGGTGACGACCACATTGGAGAAGGTCAGTTGACCATCAATCGTGGCCTGGCGGATGGGGAGGTAGAGGTAGAACAATCCGTCGTGGTAAACCAAATCGGTGGCCCAAATATCATTGAGATTGGCGACTGACGCGACGCGTGCCAGCGGCCGCCAATTAACGAGGTCTCGACTGTGCCAGATGAGGGGGCCGCGTTTGTCGTGCTCGCAGTGGGTCAAATAGTAGTCTTCACCGACTCGAACCACGGTAGGATCGTGATAGTGGCCGGGAATAATCGGATTAAGAAAAGTGCCATCACCTTGATCTGAGATCGGTTGATTTTCGTATTGCACGGCGAGCGTGCGAAAGTCTGACGGCGAGGGGGTGGCGCGGAGTAGGCTCAGTGGGCAGATGGTGACCAAGAAGAAGACGCAGCAGAAAGTGGGAGCGGTGGCTCGAGGACGCATGGGGGAAGGGAGACGGTAACACAGTCGGAGCAGCCCGCATGGTCGACCGGACAGGACCGTCAAGTGAGGCGGGAAGCTGGATCAAAAAAAACGGCGCCCGGATGTTCGGGCGCCGTGAGTAAGAAGGAGGTAATTCGTCGCGGAGCGATTACATCTCGAAGCTCAAGCTGAGGATGATGTTCCGCGGTTCGCTGACGCGCTGGGCCCGGATGACCTCCTGGTTCACATTCAAGAGACGTGGGTAGATGTCATCGTCGTCGAACAAGTTTCGGATATTCAGACCCACGCGGTAGGACGTAAAGTTGAAGGAGTCCATTTTGCCGCGATAGTTGAGGGAGAGATCGAACAGCGCGGTGTCCTGACCGTAGAACGGATTTTCCAAGTCGAACGCATCACGTCCCGCCACCAGTTTTTTGCCGTAGGAAAGCAGAGGCGCAGCCCGGTAGCGGTAGGCGCCGCCGACACTGAAGCCCTTGAGGCGACCTTCGTTGAAGCGGTAAACCCAGTTGATGTTGAAACGATTGTCGCGAACGAAGTCGTTGGATTTGCCGTCGAGACCTTGAATGATTTGTTGGCCCGTGGAACCGTCGATGGCGTCCTGCCGCCACCAGTTGGCGACGGTTTGGCTGTTGGAGTCGGAACGCCATGCGGTGTTCCAGTTCCACGTGCCAATCGTGCCGTCGCCGTCGAGGTCACGCGGGTTGGTGACGCCGCCTTCGGGGAAGGTGAGCGCCTGCCATTGCGGGAGGTAGGTGTCGAGGTAGTCCCACCAGTCGACGCCGATGTCGGACTCGACCACGGTTTGCTCATTCATGTTAAAGCGAATGGTCAGGTTGTCGTTCACGCGCCAGTCGAGGCCCCACTCGGAACCCGTAGCCTTTTGGTAACTGGTCACCCAATACGGATCACCATTGCCGAGCGCAGGCCACATGTCGGGATACTGTGAGTCGATGGCATGGGAGCCATCACCAAAGGCCAGGCTGTTGATGCGGGTGATCGGGCCGGCGGCGGTGAAGCGGAAACGATTGTAAGGCACGTTGCCGGCGCGAGCAGGACCCGCGTTGTTTTCGAATTCGGTGTAGCGCAGGCTGAATTTGCCGTCGAAGAGACCGAGGCGAATACTCTTGTCTTCGCCATCACCGGCAGCGCCCTTGACGCGGAAACCGTAAGGATCGCGATTGGAGACGTCGGGTTGGAAGGTGTCAGACTTGTTCCAAGCCAAGCTGATGTCAGCGCCAAGAGGCAGTTCCACGAAACCGGCCAAGGGACGCAGAATGAAGCCGCGGGTGGTGGTGTCGCCGGAAGCTTCGTTGTCGGGATCGAACGACTCGAAGGTGACGTCGTCGATAACGGGACGCAAGCCGGTGGAAACACCGTTCTGGGCTTTCTGTGCCGCGTTGGCTTGATTGGCGGGATTGGCGGAGTTGGCCTTGTCGTTGCGCCAACCCAGGGTGGCCACGAGACGGTTTTCCCAGAAGAAGCCTTGGTAAGCCAATTGCATGGTATCGAGCTTGGACTTGAGCAACGTGTTGTTGCGGTTGGAACCAAGACGACGGCCGTATTCATCAACGAGGCCTGTGTTAAGCATGTCGATCACCTGAGTCTGACCGTTGCCGTCGACGAAGGTGAAGGGGCCGCCGACGTTATCGAGGTGCGGCGCCCGCGGGGTGAGATCGGTGTCGGACAAGTAGTAACGGACGTTGATTGTGCGGGTGTTGTTGGTGGCCCAATTGTTGGTGGTCACAGGGGTATAATTGACCCCGTCGA
Source organism: uncultured Opitutaceae bacterium (assembly GCA_963977295.1). GTDB lineage: Bacteria > Verrucomicrobiota > Verrucomicrobiia > Opitutales > Opitutaceae > Actomonas. The sequence goes on along the minus strand of CAXBOL010000367.1, from coordinate 1,514 downwards.
CCACGGCTTCAGCGCCGGTCAGACCGCCGGAGGGCAGGATGCGGGCGTTGTATTCCGCCTTCTTCTCTTCGACTTCGTTGTGGGAAATCAAACCACCCAGGCGTTGTTTGCCCAGCAGGTCGCGCCACCACGAGTCGCCTTGCTTCGTGAAGTCTTTTTCATAGGAAAGCGCGAGACGCCAATCTGAACTCTTGAACTGGGTGTTTTCCCGAAACACGTCACCTTGGACGTAGTATTTGCCAAAGTTCGGATTAGCGGTGGTGCCATCCACGAGAAAGGCGTTCGGGTCGACCTTGAGGGCGTTGCCGCTCACGTAGCCGCCGAAGCCTCCTGTCCAGTGTTCGTAGGTTTCCTTTTGCGCGGCTGCCTCGAGGAAAAAGTTTTCACCGATTTGCTGGGTAAAGAAAATGTTGGCGGTCTCAGAATCGATTTCCTGCAAACGTTCCAAACCGGAAAGATTCACGTCGGTTGGGTAGTAGGTATCGTCGAGCAAGGTGTAACCGTCGGCTTCGTTGTTGAGGCCATTGACTGAGGGGTAAAATCGCGGGGAGCGCACCTCAGCGGTATTGCGGTAATAGTAGGTCGAATTACCGACGCTGCCGGCGTCGCCAATGACGAACGTGGGGTTGTCTCCGCTGCGGCCGAAGATGGTGTTGTTGGTCAAACTGTTGGACCAGGAACTTCCGATGCCAGGATTCGAAAAACTCGGTTGATTCTGAGTCATGCCCGGCCCGGTAAACCCGGAGCTGGCCGCTTCGAACCACGGTGAAACTTGGTCCCAAGGCAGCAGGAGCTGCGGGCGGATGTTTTGCACCTTGGCCTTTTCGAACGCGACCGAGATGGCCGTTTTGTTCCAAGGCCGAAATTGTAGCGTGCCGAAGTAGCGTTGCTGGTCGGTGCCAGCCGGCTTGAGGTAGTATTCTTTTTCTTCGTGCAGCAATGCCACCCGAACGGCGAGTTTGTCGTCGATCAACTCCTCGTTCACGTCGAGCGCGTAGCGTTGCGAATCGTTGGAATCGAACTGCAAATCAATACGAGCGAAGTCACGGAACATGGCCCGTTTGAGCGAGGTATCGATCACGCCGGCGGGGGAGCCGGTGCCGAAGAGAAGATTATTGGGACCCGACGCAATCGTGATGCGATCGAGGTTGTAGTTGTCGGACGACATCCGGGTGCCGAAAAAGTCGCGGGACAACGTGGCATTACCCAAACCGCGCAGGCGGGTGGGAGGAGGGAAACCGGTTCCCGTGCCGATACCAGTGGCAGACTCAAGATTATCGCCTACACCTTCCACGTTGGTGGTGTAGATGGTCGCGTCGCTGATGGAGTTGAGCGCGAACTCATCCATAAAGTCTTTGGTGAGCACTTCGATGGGCGCGGCGATATCTTTGAGGTCGGTGTTGAGGCGACTGCCGGCGAGGGACTGGGTAGCGACCCAGCCGGTTTCTGAGTCGGCCTCAATCACGAAGGGGTTTAGAACAATGGTGTCTTCACTGTCTGGGTTCGTGGGAGTA
>CAXBOL010000366.1:0-5495 GCA_963977295.1 uncultured Opitutaceae bacterium | reverse complement strand
ATGCACACGGTCAACGGCGGACACTGGGATGTGCGCACGCCGGAACCGGGCACCTATCAGTTGAAGGTGGATTTTGAAACCGCGGCCGTCGCGGGAGTTACGCATCTGAAATTTGCGGGACGCGAGTGGACTCAATCCTTCCCTGCCGGGGCCAAGGGGGTGGAGTTCGATCACGTGAATTTTCCGGCCGCGACCGGACCGCTGCGCATTTTTCTCAAAAGCGGGCGCTATGCTGAAAGTGTGGCGTATGCCGAAATCCGCCGCCTGCGCTGAGCCGAGACTCCGATCCTGTTTTTCATGAAAATCGACAAAGTCATTTGCCAAATTTTACGCAGTCCCTCCGTCGTCGGAAAGACCGCCAGTTGCCAGGACTCGTTGTTGGTGCGGATCCGCACTGAGGACGGGGTCGAAGGCTTCGGCGAGGCCGATTCTTCGCCCGAAGTGGTGAAGGCCGTGATTGATGCGCCGTTTTCCCACAACATCGCCTGCGGCCTGAGGAAGCTGCTCATCGGTGAGAATCCGTGGGAGATCGATCGGCTGTGGGAGAAAATGTATCGCTCCACGCTCTACTACGGTCGCACCGGCGTGACCATCACCGCCATGGCGGCCGTAGACATGGCCTTGTGGGATCTGCTGGGTAAGCTGCAGCAACAGCCGATTCACCGTCTGTTGGGCGGCAAACGCCACAGTCAATTTCGGGCTTACGCATCGATTCTCTTTGGCGCGGATGGTCTCGCCACGGCCGACATCGGCAAAGCCCAGATTGATGATGGTTACACGGCGGTGAAATTTGGCTGGGAGCCGATGGGCGAGTCGGAGCTCAAGGATCGGGATCTGGTGGCCGGAGCCCGGACCGGGATCGGGGACGACGCAATGTTGCTCATCGACGCGGGGTGCGTGTGGGACGAACGGACCGCGCTGCAACGCGCGCACATGTTTGCGGACTACGGCATTGGCTGGTTGGAGGAGCCGTTGCGTCCGGACAACGTCGAAGGTTACCGTTGGTTGCGTGACCGATCCCCCGTGCCGATCGCCGCGGGCGAGGAGGAGTGTGGCCGGGATTCGTTTCGTCCGTTCCTCGAAGCGCGTGCTCTGGATATTTATCAGGTCGATATTGCGCGCAATGGATTCACCGATTCCGCCTACCTGCGTCAGCGCATTGCCGAAATCGGGGCCCGCCCCTGCAATCACTGCTACACCAGTCCGGTCACGTTGGCGGCCAGTCTGCACTGGTTGAGCACTTGTCGCGACGCGTTTCTGTTTGAGGATTGTGTGGAGAAGGAGCCCTTGCGCCAGAAGCTCACGCATGAGCGCGTGCAGGCGGTGGACGGTTTCATCACGGTGCCCGACGGGCCGGGACTCGGTGTCACGCTCAACGAGGAATTTATTCAATCCGTGCTGGTCGACCAGTCGGGGTAGCCCGCAGTCATGAAAAATCCCATACATACTAGCATTGATTTCGAAGCCGCCGGACTGCAGCGCGGCGTCTTGGAAGTGCCGAACTCTTACAACCTCAGTGGGTGGGCCCAGGTGCTGTTGCCGATCCAAGTGATGGCTCAAGGCGAAGGGCCCACAGTGTTGCTCACCGCTGGCAATCATGGTGACGAATATCCGGGGCAGGTCGGTATCCTGCGCCTGATGCGGGAGTTGAAGCTGGAACACATTCACGGCCGACTCATCATGATTCCGGTGCTCAATCCACCGGCCTCGGGGGCGGCGACGCGGTTGTCGCCTTTGGATGGCAAAAATTTCAACCGTTGCTTTCCCGGGAACTCCGAGGGCAGCGTGAGCGAGATCATTGCGGACTATCTGACCCGGGAGCTGATCCCGCGCGCCGACATGGTGATCGACCTGCACACGGGTGGACGCGGCGTGGTGTTTCACCCCTGCGCGCACATGCACTGGGTGGAGGATCCGGTCCAACGGGCTCGGATGGCGCAAGCGACCGCGGCCTTTGGCACAGACATGGCCTTTATCTATGCCGATGTGGCCGGGCGAGGCTTGTTGCCGACCGAAGTGGAAGGACAGGGCAAGACCATGGTTTCCACCGAACTGGGGGGCGGCGAAACTGTGCCCGCCGGGATTCACCGTTTGTGCCGCGAAGGCGTGTTGCGCGTGTTGCGCGACGTGCGGGTGTTGCGGGATGGTGAAGCTTCGACCCCGCCGCGTGGAGGCCGTCCGCCGCGGTGGGTGCAGGCGTTGAATCGCGAAGACTATCTGTTCAGTCCCGAGTCCGGTTGGTTCGAACCCCGGGTGGATTTAGGGGCGGATGTGAAAGCGGGCGACGTGCTCGGCGCCTTGCACTTTCCGGAATCGCCGCAACGTGAACCGGTTTTGCAGCAAGCCTCATCCGATGGTGTGGTGATCGCTCATCGGGGTCCGGCGCTGACGCGGCAGGGCGACATTTTGTTTTGCCTCGCTCACGATGTATCCGACGCGATGCGAGTTGAGTTAAATGGGGAGGGCAACGCATGAACCAGATCGATCTACAAGGACGGCGCGCCATCGTGACTGGCGCGGCCCGGGGGATTGGGCTGGGCATTACCCGGCGCTTGCTGCAGTCGGGAGCGAAAGTGACGTTGTGGGACGTGGACGCCGACGCGCTGGCGGAAGCCACGGCGTCCCTGAAAGACGGAGGGGAAGTGCGATCCCGGTGTCTGAATCTGACCGATCCGGCGGCGGTCGAAGCGGCGGCCCGCGAGGCGGCCGAGGCCTGGGGCGGAATCGAAGCGATGGTCAACAACGCGGGCATCACCGGGGGCAACGCTTCGACGTGGGAAATGGCCCTGACGGATTGGCAACGGGTGCTGGATGTGAATCTGAACGGCGTCTTCTACTGTTGCCGCAGCGTAGTGCCATATCTGTTACAGGCGAAGCAGGGGCGAATCGTCAACCTGGCCTCGATTGCGGGCAAGGAAGGCAATCCCAATGCGGCGCATTACAGCGTGTCCAAGGCGGGCGTCATCGCCCTGACCAAGTCCCTGGGCAAGGAGCTCGCGAAATCGGAGGTGCGGGTCAACGCCGTCACTCCGGCCGTCATTCGCACCAGTATACTGGAGCAAATGAAACCGGAGCACATCGACTACATGGTGAGCCGAATTCCCATTGGTCGTCTGGGGGAGGTCGAAGAAATCGCGGCGCTGGTCGCCTGGTTGTGTTCCGACGAGTGTTCTTTTTCCACGGGCGCGGTGTTTGATGCCTCCGGGGGTCGCGCCACGTATTAGGCGGAACCTTGCCGTCCACCAGCCGTCCCGCCTATCTACCCATTCTCCGTTCTCATCGCGTGCAAAGTCGCGCCTCCATTCTCCGTTCTCATCGCGTGCAAAGTCGCGCCTCCATTCTCTTTATTCCCTTCTATGAAAACCGCTCGTCGTCTCAGCCTTATTGTCATTCATGGTTTGATCGGCTTGCTGATCACCGGTGCGGCCTGGGCCGCGACGGAGGCACGTCCGAATGTGGTGTGGATCATTTCGGATGACCTGTCCCCGGACCTGGGGTGTTACGGAGAACAACTCAATGCGGTGGCGACTCCCCATCTGGATGCGTTGGCGAAGAAAGGGGTTCGATTCACCCACGTGTTCGGCACGTCGAGTGTGTGTTCGCCCAATCGTTCGGCCTACAACACGGGCATGTATCAAACCAGTATCGGGGCGCATCAACACCGCACCCTGATTCAACGTCCGTTGCCGGACGGCATGAAAACGATTCCGCAGTATTTTCGCGAAGCGGGCTACTTTGTGAGCAATGGGCGTCCCGACAAGGCGCCGCACGAGCCGATGACGTTGAAAGGCAAACTGGATTGGAATTTTTCGGTGGAAGGGGAGCCCTTTGACGGCACGGATTGGACGCAGCGGGCACCGGGCCAACCTTTTTTTGCCCAGGTGAATATCAACGAAGCGCATCGTCCGTGGACGCGGGACATGACGCGGCCGGTGGATCCTTCGAAAGTGGAAGTGCCACCGTATTATCCCGACATCCCGTTGGTGCGTCTGGATTGGTCGCGCTACTTGGAGGAAGTGCAGATTTTCGATCGCAAGGTGGGGGCGATTCTCGATCGGTTGGAGCGCGAAGGGTTGGCGGATAACACCATTGTGATGGTGTTTGGCGACAACGGCCGCTCGTTTCCGCGGGACAAGGGTTACGTTTACGACGGGGGATTAAGGGTGCCGTTGATCGTGCGGTGGCCGGATGGCAAAAATGCCGGCACAGTGGATGACCGGATGATCAGCATGATTGATTTTGGACCGACCGTCATGGATCTGGCCGGGATTGAGCGTCCGGCGCATCTGCAAGGCCGCTCGTTTGCCCGCGACACGGACACGGGGCGCACCCGGATTTACGGGGCCAAGGACCGCACCGGCATCCTGCCGGATCGAGTGCGCACAGTGCGCAGTCGTGAGTATAAATACATCCGGAATTTTGTGCATGATTTCCCGTATCTGCCGGTGAATCGTTACACGATGTTGGTGGAAGTGACCTTGGCGGCGATCATGACTCATCCGCAACGAACCGGGGGCGGGGATTTCATCAGCCACTTGACCGACACCAACCGGCCGGAAGAGGAATTTTACGACCTGCAGGCCGATCCGTTTGAGATGAACAACCTCGCTTCGGACCCGCAATACGCCGGGATCATCGCGGAGTTTCGCGCTGATCTCGACCAGTGGGTGGACGAAACCCAGGATCTTGGAGTGGAGGTGGAAACCCAGGAATCGATTGCCGCCTACAGCCGTTGGTTGGACAACTATTTGGGTAAAATTCAAAAGGACTATGGCGTGTCCGAACTGACCGGTGAATCGATGTATGCGTATTGGATGCATCGTTACGATCTGGAATAGAAGCTCTTGCGACCCCGTTTACTAGCTGGAGGGCAAGTTTTAGACGTTAAAACGGCGAAAATTGCCCCGTTGATAGCGACGCTGCAGGAACCTGACCAGATGGGCGTCTCTTGGGGGCTGACACGGTGCTTTTCCCGCCGCTTAGTCATTCCCGGTAGTTAGCGTGATACAATAGTGGGCAAACACGAGATGACAGGCATAGCCCTGTAAGGAGGGGGGTGGTATGGTCTGGGGTGTAGGCCTTAGTTGGCACTGCGATCCTCTGGCTGATTTTTATCCGCTTTCTGATGAATTTACCCCTGAAACTAAGCGAAAAAAATACCAAATCGACCGTATCCAGTAAATCAGGATTTGGCGGGTATTTTCCATCGTGTCGTTCAGGGGGAGTGTTCCACGAAAGTCCGATGATCCTTTGGCCTCGGTGAATCATCGTCGGAGTTGGCGCATTGCATTTGCGCGAGTGCTCACGCTCCGAATTTCCACCTCCAATCCATAAGCTTCCAACACCAAACCAACCTAAATCACATTAGACTGATGATAATAAAAAAAACCAAATTATTCCTATTTGCACTCGGAGGAGGGGCTATGCTGACTTTGTCGAGCGTCGCGCATGCCCAATCCGTTGAAAGCGACGCCGAAGAAGTGGTGGAGTTAAGC
>CAXBOL010000365.1:0-5502 GCA_963977295.1 uncultured Opitutaceae bacterium | reverse complement strand
AACAGATTCCGAACACCAACAAGCTGTATCTCGACGGCCTGAAGGTCGGCGATCAACCGCAGACCCAAGTCACCTACGCGGTGACCGTGTTCCCGACCGATGGCCTGTCCATCAAGCTGCAAAGCCGCTGGTATTCGGACTACTACGCTGATTACGACGCGCTGACCCGGAATAACCCGGCTGATCGTGAGCAATCCTGGAAGATCCCGAGCTTCACGGTTTATGATCTGCACGTGAACTACAACCTGCCGGAAACCTTCGGACCGTTCAACGTGAGCCTCTTCGCCCATGCGTTCAACTTGTTCGATTCGACCTACATCGCAGATGCCTCGGACAACAGCAGCTTCGAGGGCCTGCCTCCCGGCCATCTCGGCGTCCAATCGCACAGCGCTCAATCAGCCTCAGTCTTCTTCGGCCAAAAGTTCCGCTGGAACATCGGCGCCAAGTTCCGCTTCTAAACACCCTCGTGTAGTTTAGAAAAAGTTTCGCGGCCTCGCCTTCACCGGCGGGGCCGCTTTTTTGTGCGCTTCCGAGTCGTCGGTTTGACGCCCGATTCACTTTGGCGTGAATTATTCGGTCTCGCCCGTGACGTATCCTCAATCCCTCCGCGCTCTTCGCTCTCGCAACTATCGATTGTTCTTCGCTGGGCAGGGCATCTCGCTGTTGGGCAACTGGATGACTCTCACCACCTCTGCGTGGTTGATCTACGAACTCTCCAACGACCCGTTCCTCGTCGGATTCCTCCCGTTCGCCAACCAGATTCCCGTGCTGCTGCTCGCGCCCTTCGGTGGTATTTTGGGTGATCGTTTGCCCCGCCAACGCCTCATGTGGTGGCTCAACGCGTTTTGCGGCCTCCAGGCTGCCGCCCTCGCCATCCTCACCCTCACCGACCAGATCACGGTCACCCGCTTGCTCCTCCTCGTGACCATACGAGGCGTGATCAACGCCGCTGAATTCCCGACTCGCCAGTCCTTCATCGTCGACCTCGTTGATCGCAAAGAAGATCTGCCCAACGCCATCGCGCTCAACTCCTCCTTGTTTAACGCCGCGAGACTGGTCGGCCCCGGCATCGCCGGCATCCTGATCGCGACGGTGGGACCCGGCGCATGCTACCTGCTTGATGCCACGTCCTACGCTGCGATTCTCACCTCGCTTCTCGCCATGCGGACGCGACCTCGGCGCCGGCCCAAGAAGGCCTCCCACCCCATCGCTGACCTCAAGGCCGGTATCCGCTACGCCAGCACGCACCGATCCCTGCGACCCTCTCTGCTCATGGTGCCGATGATTGCCATGGCCGGATTTGCCTCCAGCACGCTCGCCCCGATTTTTGCTCGCGACGTCTACGGTGGGAATAGCACCACGTTGGGCATGATGTTTTCGGCCGTCGGAGCCGGTGCTCTCGTCAGTGCCGTCCTACTGGCCAAACGTCCGTCCCCGCAGGGTCTCTCCAAATGGGTCGCCATTGGGGCGTTCTCCATTGCCATCGGGCAGTTCGGGTTTGCCTTCAGTCCGTCGCTCACCATCGCGCTAATTTGTCTTACCGCCACTGGGTTTGGCACTGTGCTCGCCATGGCTGGAAACAACACCCTGGTCCAGTCCCACGTGGCCGATGACAAACGGAGTCGGGTCATGGGCTTATTCGCCATGGGCCAAGGTATGTTCCCCATCGGGAGTCTGACCGCCGGCGCCATCGCCGCCCAATTCGGCCCCCGTCCCGCCGTCGCCACCGCCGCCGTCGCAACGGCCCTGGCCGGTCTGTATTTCATCCGCTCCAGCCACGAGTTCCCTCGGGTCCGCCCCCCCAAAAGACCTGCCCCCCTCCCCTCGGATTCGCAAACTTGAAGCCTGAAACTTCTCGGTCACATCAAAATCCGGCCGCTTTTAGCTATCGTCTAAACCCAACCTCCCACGGCCCCGCCCAAGGGGCACCGCGGGAAAAATCTACGAAGAAAGCACCATCTGTTTGAACGTAGTGCGGTGCTTCAGCCCACATCTTCCGCCTCTTCGGTTCCTCCTGTAAACGGACCCAGGCTGACCGTGCATGGCTTGGTTCTTTTCGTTCCCTAGTCTACCCCCCCCGCAGACTGAAAAAGTGGGTCGTAACCCCTACCAGCTTTCGTGCCCTTCGTGTGTTTCGTGGTCAAAAACTGGCGGTATTATACCAATATCCCTTAGCTAATGAACTAGCCAACGAAGTTTGTAAATTCGTCATGTAGCTGGCTCACATGTAGTTGTGATCTTTTTCGTTTCCTCTGTTTCCTCCTGTAAAATTAATTACTCAGGGCTGTTGGTATTAGTCCAAGGTGCGCTCAGCCTGACCTTCGAGTCGGGCGACGGCCATTTTTCGCTGCGTAAACAAGTCCTCACTCCGCCAATTCACCTGCGAAGGCCGTCCCATCGGGATCCCTTCGGCATCAAACTTCAACTTGATCGCCGCCTGCACGTCCCAAGTCATGCGCATCGCCGTCGGCAAATCTTTGGCCCATAACGGCACCCGGAAATTCACCATCGATTCCTTGAAGTCGAGCACCGGCACATCCACCAGCGGCGCGCCAGACGCCTTGTCCTCTTCGGTCCGTTCGTCGAGCAGATCCGGATGACGTGAAGCCTCCTCCCGAATGATCTCAATCGCACGCTGCAAATCCGCTTCGAAGCCAATGCTGATGAACATGAACTTCTGCGCCTTCGCGTCCTTGATCGTCCAATTAATGATCGGTTCGGAATCGATCACCGAGTTGGGATAGATCAGGCGTTTGTTCTCCAGCGCTCGAATCACCGTGTGCCGTAGAGTAATGTCTTCGATCGTGCCGATCTCGCCGCCGATTTTGATGATGTCGTCCACGCGGAATGGTTTAAACACCACGATGAACACCCCGCTCACGATGTTGGAAAATGCCTTCTGCGAAGCGAACCCCAGGAAAGCCGCCAACACACTGGCCCCGGCAAACACGCCCACCGCCAGCGATCGCAGGGGCGGGATGCTGTAGACAATCAGGAACGTCGCGACCAACACAATGACCGCCTTCACTCCGTTGCGTAAAAATGCCACGCCCGTGCGCCGCTCACTGTCCATCAGCGACTCGAGGTGATGATCAAAGAGCCGCCGAGCGAGGGCGTTCAGAACCAACGCCGCGATCATGATCACGGTGATATTGACCACCATCGCCGTGTTAATGAATTGCGTCCAGAAGAACTCGATGCGTTCGGCCATGGGTCACCGAACCAGCCAGTTTGATGCCAACCCCGTCGGCGCCGACTCAAGCCGCCTTGGGCGCGGTCGACGTGGACTTTTCCCGTCCTCGCCAAATTGCCGCCACGGCACCGACCAAGAACTTGACCACAATCTCGCCAAAAATAATCGAAACCAACAACCGGGCCTCAAACACACCGAGAAACGCGACCAAATTGAAGAACAACGAATCGAGCGGAATACTTACGGCGTTGGAGGTGAGCACCCGATGCCACCACGACTTCGCCAAAAGTCGTTGATAAATCTCCGTATCAGCTGTTTCCGCCAAGATGATCGCAATCACCGAGGCCAGAATAATTCGGGGAGGAACGTGTCCCATCGCGCTGAGCACGAGGCTCAATAAGGCCGATAATCCGATCACCCCGTAGACGAATTTCCGGCCGCGCACATGCATCCGGTCCCGCTGCGTAAAGGTGAACCCAAACACGAACGTCCCCACCGCCACTTGCCCGAACAAGGGCAACGGCACGAACCACGTTGCCGTGAGGTTCGCGAGCAGGACTGCAGTGATGTAGATGATGGCCGATCCCATGAGACGACCTTCATTGGCACAAAACCCGGTATTAACAAAGTCGGAAAATCAGAGATTCCGGTCTCACGCTTGCCTCCACCGCCCAAATCACTTTACCTCTTTGCCAACACGTGGCCGATATCACTTCGGTCCCATCTGAATGTCTCCCAAACTCAAAATTGTCGTCGGTTGGCGCGAATCAGTCGCCCTGCCCGATTGGCATATTCCCAAGCTCCGGGCGAAAATCGACACCGGAGCAAAGACTTCAGCTCTCGATGTGGATCAAATCGAACTCTTAACGGGCAATCGGGTCCGCTTCGACGTCGTCCTCAGCAACCTCCATCGTCGCCGCCGTAAATGGATCACCGCCGATATCGTGCGCAGCACGGTCGTGCGTTCCAGCAACGGCAGCCGCGAAACCCGCTACGTCGTCGCCACCACCTTGGAGTTGGGTGGGCTCAAGCGACTGGTGGAATTCACTCTGGTGCGACGTGAAGACATGCTTTGCCGCATGCTCATTGGCCGCTCCGCGCTGGCCAAACACTACTTGGTCGATGTCGCCCGCACCTACATTACTCGACCTCCCCTACCCAAAAAGAAAGTTATATGAAAATTGCTCTGCTCTCCCGCGAACCCAACAACTACTCCTCTCGCCGCCTCAAGGAGGCCGCCACCGCACGCGGACACAAAATTATCGCTCTCAATGTCATGCAGATGGGACTCCATCTCGACGAGCAAGGCCCCTCCATCGTCTACAAGGGCAAGCCCTTGAGCAGCTATGATGCGGTAATTCCCCGCATCGGTTCGTCGGTCACGTTCTATGGCACGGCCGTTGTGCGCCAATTTGAGCAGATGGGCACCTTCACCTTGAACGGATCACATGCCATCGCAATTTCGCGCGATAAATTGCGTTCGCTCCAAATCCTCAGCCGCTACAAACTCGGCATGCCCGCCACCGCCTTCGTGCGCGACCGCAAAAGTATCCTTGGCGCCATCGCCAAGGTCGGCGGCGCCCCCGTCGTCATTAAGCTGCTTGAAGGCACGCAGGGCATTGGCGTCATCCTGGCCGACTCCAACAAGATCGCCGAGGCCATCATCGAGACCCTGCAAAGCACCAAACAGCAGGTAATCATCCAAAAATTTGTCGCCGAAAGTAAGGGCAAGGATGTGCGCGCCTTCGTGATCGGCGATCGCGTCGTCGCCGCCATGCGTCGCAGCGCCGTCGGCACGGAGTTCCGCAGCAACGTGCATCGCGGCGGCACGACAGAAGCCATCAAGCTCACCCCCGAATATGAAGCCACCGCCGTGCGCGCCGCCCATATTCTCGGACTCCGCGTTGCGGGCGTCGACATGCTGGAAGGCGCCAATGGCCCTCAAATCATGGAAGTTAATTCGTCCCCCGGCCTCGAGGGCGTCGAGGGTGCGACCAAAATCGATATCGCCACCGAAATCATCAAACACCTCGAAGACCAGGTCCGCTTTGAGGACTTCGATATCCGCCAACGTCTTACTCTCGCGCGCGGCTACCAAGTCGCCGAATTACCCGTCGGGCCCGAGTCCGAACTCGTCGGCAAGAGCGTATCCGAGTCTGGACTACGTGAAAAAGATATCGTCATTCTCAGCATCCAACGCGGAGGCCTGGTTATTCCCAACCCCCGCAATGACCGCCCCATCCTCGCCGGAGATGTGTTGGTGTGCTACGGCATCAAGTCGGCCTTGCAGAACATGGTTCCCGCGCTGG
>CAXBOL010000364.1:0-5512 GCA_963977295.1 uncultured Opitutaceae bacterium | reverse complement strand
CCCACTTCACCGTGAGCAGGTGATCGCGGACAAATTGTTTGTCGTAACTCGGCGGCGAACAATCGACGCGGTATTCGGTGGCCGGCCAGTAGCGCGAAGAATCGGGCGTGAGCACTTCATCGATGAGCACCAACTGGCCGATGGTATCGGTGCCGAATTCGAATTTTGTATCGGCAAGAATGATACCGGCTTGCGCCGCAAGGTCGTGACCGCGAGTGTAGAGGGCGAGGCTGATATTTTTAACCTGTTCGTAGAGGGCGGCACCGACGGCGGCCGCGCCTTGTTGGTCGTCGATGGGTAGGTCATGATCGCCAACCGCGGCCTTGGTGGTCGGCGTGAACAGAATTTCGGGCAAGCGGTCGGCTTGGCGTAGTCCCGCGGGCAATTGATGTCCGCAGACTTGGCCAGACTCCTGATAGGAGGCCCACCCGCTGCCGACGAGGTAACCACGCACGACGCATTCGATGGTGAGCGGTTTGAGTTTGCGCACGATCATGGAGCGCAACTGCAGATCGTGGTCAGTGACACCGCGGCGGGCGAATTCGCCCGATTGGTCCGGAAACAAGTGGTTGCTGATCAAGTCCGCGGTGCGGGCGAACCACCAGAGGCTCAGCTGGTTGAGCAGGATGCCCTTACCGGGGATCCCGTCCGGCAGGATGACGTCGAAAGCAGAAAGTCGATCGGTGGCCACCAGCAGTAACGCGTCGCCCAAGTCATAGATCTCGCGAACTTTGCCCGAGGCGAGCAAGGGGAACGGCAGCCCGTTGATGGCCGTGCGGGCGGCGGTGGGGAGGGAAGCGGCGATCTCAGCGGCAGTCATGCGGAAGACCTAGGCAGGTTGGGCGGGCAAAATCACGCCAGAATATTCCGACCGGAATGTTCAACTTTTGGCGGCGAGCCGCATGACGTCGTTGATGCCTTCGATGCGTTTGGGGGCCGGGTAGTGGTCGTGGTTGGTCAACCAGCAGGCGGCACTATGAGGTGCTTGGGGATCGAAGCCGTGCATGCCGGGCACGTGGCGTTGGTTCATGTAGGACGGAACGAAAATCGTGCCTTCATTGAGCAAAAACCAGAGTTCACCGTAGCGATGGTTGGCGAAGTAGCAGTCGTTGGCGCGCAGGTCGTCGTCGGTCAGCACGCGACCTTCGGAACGCGCCTTCAGCCACAACTCCACCATGGGGCGGACCGTGGGATCGCCGGGAAACCAGAACCGCACCATGGTAGAGTCCCAGGCGGCGGCATAGTCTTGGCCGTAGGTCAATCCGAGTGATTCGAAGTCGCGCAGCATGGCGCTGTTCTGCGTGGTGTTGGCCATGCCGTGATCGCTGAACAGGTGAATCCGCACTTCATCGTAGTGTTCCCGGGCGGCGGCCTCGATTTCACGCATCCAATTACCGAAACGCTCAAAGGCGGCATCCACGGCGGGTCCGCTGGTCCCGTGGGCGTGCATGGTCGCGTCGAGCCCGGCGGTGAACAAATAACTGAGCTCGATTTTGCCTTGACGGACTTCCTCCAACAGGCGGGTGACGTTGGTCTCGTCGTTTTGGCGCCAATCGGAGCGGGACCATCGACGCCCGGAGCGTTCCCAATGGGCGAAGATATTTTCCTGCCCGCCGATGATTCCCCCGGGTTCGTAGAGGTCGTGTTTTTCGGTGTAGTCGAGCCACGGCAGGCGTTTGAACGGCACGCTGTAGAGTTGGAAATAGCCCGTGTAACCGAGGTGTTTCTTCCACCAGCGGCTGACCCGATTGCGCACGCGATGGTGTCCGGCCAACAGTTCGGGAATCCAGCCGAGCCACTTGGCGGCTTTGAAAGGGGAGTTGGCGGGATCGAAGACGAAGAACGAAAAATGACCGTGGGCAGAAGGCACCGCGCCGGTAAGGATACTCGGGTCGCAGGTGCAGGAGTAGCCGAGCAACGTGTCGCATTTGGTCCGGTGGGGGAGCAAGTCGCTGAGGAAGTTGCGATCCTGGGCGATTTTCCACCCGAGCGCATCGGCGAAAACAAAGAGGTCGAGGCGGGGCGTTTTCACTACGCGAGAATTTTTTGCACCAGTTGCGACAGTTCGATGGGACTGAAGGGTTTGGTGATGAAGGCGGTGACTTTGCTGGCTTCGGCGTCGCGGCGGATGCCGGTGTCACCGCGTGCGGTGATGAGCACCACGGGGAGCTGTTCGAACTTCGCATTTTGGCGAATGACGCGAATCGTATCCAGTCCAGTAATACCAGTGAGCCCGTAGTCGATGATGAGCAGATCGATGGGTTGAGCATTGATCAACGTGAGGGCCGACTCACCGGATTCGGCCTGTATGATGGTATGACCGGTTTTGCGAATGGAAAACTCGAGCAGGCGGCGCATGTGCGGCTCGTCGTCGGTAATCAAAATGGTTTTGGCACTCATGGGGAAGTTAAGCGGGTTGGCGGGTGAGCACGACCATGGTGCGATCGTCGGCTTGGCGATCGCGCTCGATCAGACTGAGGTGGGTAAACGTCGTGGCGATGAATGACTCGAGATCTCCGCTCCAGTGCCGGGGGAGTTGGCGCGCAAGGTTTTCGAAACCCAGCATGACTCCGGCGGAGTCTTCGATTTCGTAGAGACCATCGGTGCCGATCATAAGGATTTGGCCGATTTCGAGACGAGTGCGGTAATTCACGTAGACCGTATCGGGCAGCACGCCGAGTGGCATGCCGCCGTTGGTTTCGAGCTCGAGCGCTTGCGCGGCACCGGGCTGGAAAACGAGCGGCGCGGGATGCCCGGCCGTGGCGACATCCAATTCACTGCCGTCGGGGGAGAGTGAGAGCACTTGGGCGGTGATGAACATACCCAACGCGGCGAGGTCGTCGGCCAGGAGGCGGTTGAGCTCGGTGAGGAGTTTGCCGGGATCTCCCGCGAGGTCCAAACGGGCGCGGGCGGAGGCACGCAAGAGGGAAGAGAACATGGCGGCCGGCACGCCCTTGCCCATGACATCGGCGATCAGCACCAAAATGTGGCCATCCGGTCCGGTCACGACGTCGAAGAAATCGCCGCCAACCGCCTTCGCGCTTTCACACTCGCCGTAAACTGACCAATGCGCACTCGTGGGAAACACGGTAGGCAGAAGTGACTTCTGGATTTGGGCCGCGATTTCCAATTCACGCATTTCGCGCAACTGCTCTTCGCGGTGACGATGCAGTGCGGCGGTGGTGTAGGCGACCCCGACGAAATCGGCGACGGTGCGCAATAGATTGGTCTGTCCCGCGGTGAAAGGAGATCCGTCGTAGCGGCCCGCGACCATCAAGCCGATGGGGGTGCCCTGGAACCCGATGGGACCGATCATGAGGGCCGAGGTCCATGCTTTGAGGGGCTCGTCTGTGGGGAGGCCATCAGTGCGTTCGAATGCGACCAGTTGGTGGGACTCCCAGACGGAGAATTCGAGGGGAGTCGGTTCGGATTGAGGCGCGGCGATTTTCTCGTGGGCGCGGTGAAAATTAACCGACCAACCGTTTTCGTCGTCATGTAATTTGGCGTAAACCAAATCCACGGAAAGCAAAACCTGGAGGCGTGATAACACGCCGCGGAGAAATTCGTTGAACGAAGTGGAAGTGGCCAACAACGCGCTGATGTTGAACATCGCCGCGAGACTTTCGTAGCTATCACTCAAGTCCTGCATCATGAGTTGCAGCTCTTCTTCCACCGCCGCGACGTTGGCGGGCTGCTGCAACTGCGAGACTTTTTTTTGCATGATGATCTCGTGGCCGAGATCCGAGTTCAGGTGTTGGACGTGGTCGAAGTAGCTCGTGATGAGAAATCCACCTCGGCCGCTCTCGGCCAGCGGATCCTCGGGGAGTTCATGCCAATCCGCCGGAGGCTCGAAATGTCCGGCGTCACGGATCTGAATCTCAATATTTTCGCCAATCCAGCCCCAGCGCAGCCGAACCGTCGCGTCGGGCTTCAATTTGCAGCCGTGGATGATGGCGTTGTTGAGAGCCTCCGCCACGGCGAGCTGCAGAGCCGTCCAGTCGGCGTCCGGAAATCCCCGGTCGGTGAGGTAGCGTCGGAGTTGAAGCAGGGCGGGTTCCACCACTCCGAGGTCCGAGGTGAGTTCGAACTCGGCGCCCTCTCGGTAGCGCATGCCTGGTAGATCATTCACTGCCGTTGTCTTCCCATCAGGCGGTCCCAGATGCTCGCGTGCAAACGCGCCATCATAAACCGATCTTCGATTTCCACCCGAGACCCTCGGTTGGCGTCGAGCAAGATGTTACCGTCAGCAATCATGGTTTGGAGGTGGAGATTGGCCCCGATGAACGTGTCGGGCATGACGATGGAATCCTTCACACTCGCATCTTGATCGATGACTGAGTGCGTGCCGATGACGGCGTTCGGGCCGATCTCGGCATTGGCTCCGATTTGAGTCTGGGAACCGATCCAACATGGTCCGGTCAGGCGGGCTTGGGGATGAATACTGACGCGCGGGCCGACCCACACCCGGGGGTGGAGCTGACGGTCGACCGAGACGCTTTCGTCGCGGGAATCCAGCCAGTCGAGCTGGAGCTGCAACCAATGTTTGACGATGCCAGCACCATCGGTCGGCTCGGCGGCCAACGCAAAGCCTGGCAACGAAGCCATGGATTTGCGCTCGGTGACGGCAGGCGCGTGCGCCGGGGCGGTGGCGTGGACGATGATCTCCCGCGACCAAAAGACCCCTCCGTGAAGACTCGCTTCGACTTCGGACGGGCGGTCCGGGGAAATGATTTCGACGCGTTCGACGTTGCGGCGCACGGCCTCGTCCATCCAGTGGGCGATGAGAGACTGAAATCCAATTCGCCAGAGGGCCCATGGTTCGGCGCGCTGGGCGATAGTGTCGATTTTACTCCAATCTGGTGCGTCCAACCATAGGGTTCCAGAGGGGGCGATGGTGCGATCAGGGATGCTCAAAAGGCGCCGTCTCCTTTCAGCACGGCCGGGATGGTTTTGAAAAGGAGTTTGATATCGAGCCAGAAGCTCTCGGATTGGATGTAGCGCACATCGAGTTCCACTTGGCCGTCGAAATCGATGCCGCTGCGCCCACCGACTTGCCAGAAGCAGGTCAGGCCCGGGCGGGCGAGGAGGCGTTGGCGATCCTCCACCAGATACTGTTGCACCTCGCGCGGGACGGCGGGGCGCGGTCCGACGAGGGACATGTCACCGACCAATACATTCCAAAATTGGGGGAGTTCATCGACCGAGTATTTGCGGATGAAGCGGCCGATGCGAGTGATGCGCGGATCGTCTTTCATCTTAAACGTGATGCCTCCCTTCATTTCGTTTTGGGCGAGGAGTTGATCTTTCAGTTTGTCGGCGTTGGGCACCATGGAACGAAACTTCCACATGCCGAATAGTCGTCCGAATCGGCCGACTCGTTTTTGTCGGAAGAAAATGTCTCCTCCGTCCTCGAACTTGATGAGCAAAATGGTGACGAGCAGCACCGGTGAAAGCATGAAAATTGCGCAGGCGGCGGCGACGATATCGACGAAGCGCTTGGCGACTTGGGTGC
>CAXBOL010000363.1:0-5526 GCA_963977295.1 uncultured Opitutaceae bacterium | reverse complement strand
GCCTTGGTATCGGCCCTTTTCTCCATAAAGGCAGAAATGAACGAACCCGAGTGATTGCCCGGAAAACGTGCTGCCAATCGGATTCAGATATTCCGGCGAATCGTAACCAATCGAGAAGAGATCCAGCAGCGGCAGCATTGCGCGGCGGGTGAAAAATAAACTCAGTTCACTCACCTGACCCGATCCTGACGACTGACCATTCGTCATCGTTTTGATGGTCACTGCCTCGAGGCGTCCCAACCGGGCCTTGCCGTCTTCCACCTTGGCCGTGGCAACCAGTTGGGCGATTCCCTCGCTCAACCATGCCGGAGGTTGCAGTCCCCGACTCGTCATCAAATCCCGCACGTAGTCCCGCCGCAAATACTCAAGCGTGTTGACCGGGAATCCCGCCGAGTCGTATTCCGTCGGTGTGGTCTCATCCTCCTCACTTTCCCCGTCACCAAAGCTGGCAAACCCACCCTCGCGACTGATCCCGTGCGTTTCGTAAATTTCCAATTCCCTTACCTCCAGATCCGCCACGATCATCGCCCCGGTTTCGTCGTAAAGATAGGCCGTGACTGCATCTCTCACGTTGCTTTCCGCCGCCACGGGCCGCAGCGTTTCAAAACTCCCGCGCGCGCCGCAAAAAACCAATCTTAAGGGATGCGAGGAAACGCGGCGCCATGGCGGGATCATCCACTCCACCAACTGCGTAAATTCATAAAACTTGGTGGCCAACTCCGTCGTCGCCCCGTCGGAGGCACTGGACAGAATTTCAATGTCTCCGATTCGACCGATGCGCCAATCCCAGTCATCGCGCGGAATGTTGAGTTTGATCAACTCGTCGCGCGAGGCATCGACGGTGACCGTATCCATCTCGACCGGCTTGTCATCCAGACCAGCGGCGGTTTCCCGCGCCATCAATGGTTGGATCAAAGCACACCCCATCAATAGGTATTTTCGCCACATTGAGAGTATAGTTTGGTAATATTTCGTTATAAACGTCAGACGTCCTAAGACAGCGGATATCGCGAATTTGTCCCCATCACCGTGTATTTTTTATCGCTATCGGAAAACAGCAACGGTGCCAAGCTACGGCATGGGGCATTCATCCAGTTATACCAATCGCTTAAATGAATGAAACTTTTCAAAGAAGCGTCAGGCCCGGTTTGCCGGGATATATCGGGGAAGGAACGGAGCAGGAGGGATGTCTTAGATGGCCAGTAGAGGCACGAAAAGGCACCAAGATTGTCGGTGGTTTTTGTGCCTCTTTGTGCTTTTTTGTGGCCATTGGTTTTCCAAGTTCTTTGAGAGATAGCGTAATAAACTAAGTCACTCTATAATAATATCTTATGTATTTATTTTTCCCTTTTCTTGCTTTCTGGAAAATTTAAAAACCAAGAGCTCCTGGCATTAGCTTGGCGTGCTTACCGGCTTAACGGCTTTGCGTGAAAAATAGCCCAATTTGATCCTAGGATTAGTGCTATCTGGTCGAACAGCGCCTCGCTTCCGCCCGCCCTCCCCGACCCCAGCGACCCGTCGTTCAACGGCCGTGGGGTGGCGAGTGCACCTCTTTAGTTCAGGCGCACTGTCTGAGCTGCACTCCCGACCCGCGCTGACTGAGCCACCACGGTATCCGGAGAATCTTTCCCCGCTTTCACCATAAAAGTGCGTCCTGCCGGAGCTCCGGGAGTGAAGGACTTCCCGCGGGCTCGAACCGTGTAGAGGATTTCGTTGCTTTCCGCATCGATTAGCTGGACCACCGGATTTTCAATTTCGAAGGTCAATTCACCCAAGTGCCCCCACGACGGCGGGTTGTAGTTATCAAATTGGGATATCGTGCGGGGCCACCCCGGATACTGCTGCGCCTGCGGGTCGGTGATGTCCACATTGCGGGGCCAGCACTCCATGGTGATCAAACGGCTTCGAGTATCGATTCGCACGATGCCATAACCCGCCGCTCGGGTATTGAGCAATTTCCCAGCTGGCACTTTATCCGGATTGGCGGCCGCGAAGTTGGTCACCTTGTTGGCAAATCCATCCAAATAGTCGCCGGTGTAGGCCGGTGCGCCGGCTTCCCGGTTGGCCCCTTCTTCCAGGGGGTCCCACCAGCGCAAATAGAGGTTGGCGATGGAAGGCACACAGAATGACCAAATTGCATCGCGGTGCTCGTCAATGCCATGCTGAAAGATCGTGGCCAAGTGCTGGTCGCCTGCATAGTGAAACGCGAATGCCTTACGCAGAGCGCCAAGCGCGCGATTCCGCCCTGTTTGCGGCCAGCCATTGGAATCCATATCCGCATGAAGTCGCCCGTTGGCATCACCATGAATGTGAGCGCCCCCCGCAAAGATGGTCGCCGAAAGCGCCACCTTCATATTCGCGTGCCGCCAATCCTGCGCCCAACTATCGATAAATTTGAGCTGACGATCACCCAGCAATACCGCGCCCTTCACATCCACACTGGCCGGATCGTAATCAGGATTGCGAATGTGGTCAGGTCGCGGTCCCTGCTTGGGCACTCGACCTGCCGGACCGGTCTTGAACTTGCGGTCCTCGAGAATCGCGAAATCAACGCCGCCCCAATTGAGATTGGTATACCATACGCCGATTCCTTGCCCGATTTTGTGCGGATCGACGGGATCCGGGAGATGGCTGGTCTGCGCCCGCTCGACTTCTTTGACGTATTCACCGGGACGCGAATACCCGCCGTCCGCTGCCCCACTGAGCGTTGAAATTTTCCCGCTTTCGCCCCACAAATTCGGCTGTCCGGCATCGTGATCGTCGGGCAGACAAATGGTCGGGCGGTCCTTGATGATCTCGCCAAAATCGCGTCCGAACTTCAGCCAAGCGGCGTAGTGCTTAAAGTGGTCGTAGACTTGGTCACCGGAGAAAAACAGCACATCGGCATCGATCCGTTTAATGTTATCGATGATGTCTTGCCGCGAGATGTCGCCGCCGTGCGCGGGATTGATGGAATTGCCCGTAAACCCCGCCACAATCAGTTCATCCTGATCGGTGGGGTTGCGACGAATGGTGCCTTCATAGGTGGCGGCTGAACCATGACGCACCCGATACCGGCGATCCGCGGTATCATCCCAATTTTCAACGCGAAACGGCGCCGTCCAGCCGGGGTTGACTACTGCGGTCTGGGCCACCTCGACCCATTGGTTCCCCTGCATTATCTCGAGTCGGACCGTTTTGCTGGCGCCGTCGGGAATGGGGTAAAGCTGGGCGGTCAGCTTGAGGGTTCCATCCGAGACCGTGTAGAGCGCGAAACAAATGATATCTTCCGGCGCGACCTCAGGGATGTCTAAAATCCCTCGCCCCTTCGGGGCATCATTCCCGGGCGACGGCTTGTTTTGGGCGGGGGCCGGACTCGTCAAACAAGCCACGGCGCAAATCAGGGAGAGGGTAGTCCTAAGAGGCATACTCCTGTGCTATCGTCGGCGAACCGTTTGAACAGCCTAAAGGCAACTCTCTCATCGGTTCCTTCGGCGGCACCGAACCAGATGTATCGCCAGAACGAGGAGCTGCGCTCTCTGACACCACCACGTCCTCGGACTGGCGGCACCGCATCACTAAAAACAAGGGAAGTAGAAAATGCGGGGCGCGAATTACCGCTTCATGCAAATACTGATCCGCTCCCCAGAAATTCAGGCTCCACGACATACCCGCAACTGGTCGAGCCAGGGCCGTAGCGAGTCCCCAAACCATGGCGTAAAGCGCCGATATCCGTCGGCTCGCCGGAATCAGGACGCCAATACAAACCACAAAATCCAACAACCCGGCAATCCGCAGGAGGGTATTCGCCGTCTCGAATTCCACCCCCAGGATCAAAGAGGTCATAGCGTGAAAATTCCCTGGAGTGGGCAACCAGCCGATGGCGTAACAACCGTGTCCCCCGAAAGTCACCACGACCGCGACGATCGCCACCGTCACGGTCGACCAGTGGCGCGCCCCCCACGTCAGCGCCACAGCCAACAAGACTGGGCTGAGCAGTTGCGCTCCATACTCGAGAAACATGGGGATCTGACGTTGCGCGGATAGGAACTGGGCGTAGGCCAAGACCGTGAGCATTCCGGTGGCGCCGCCTAGCACCGCCAGCTGCAGCTTGGCTCCGCGTCGCACCGAAATCGTCACTCCCGCGCAGACAAAATAGATCCAGCCAATCCACTTCAGCCAATGCTGCACCAGTCCATCATTGGATCCGGTCCCCACAAATTCTTCCCATCCGATCCCCCACCGTTCCGCCCACGCGTAACTGTTTCCGTTCCACAGCAGAATGCCGTAAGGACCTTCCCAATACAGGTGAACCCAAGCCCAGCCGAGGAGACAGA
This sequence comes from uncultured Opitutaceae bacterium, assembly GCA_963977295.1. Taxonomy (GTDB): domain Bacteria; phylum Verrucomicrobiota; class Verrucomicrobiia; order Opitutales; family Opitutaceae; genus Actomonas. Next base: position 1,210 of record CAXBOL010000363.1, on the reverse strand, counting down.
GTCCTGCACTCCAGCGGAGAAGGGGGATAAGAACCGAGTCGGACCGGGGCGGCGTCATGACCACTCAACGCCACACGATCCCGTGAGATCCCTCAAATAATTAATGCCGGCAACCCCGTATAAATTACGCCGCTCCGCGATCTCCTGCTTTCAGCTTTCAGCCTTTCTAATTTCAGCTTTTCCCAACTCACATCCTCAGGGCCATTCATCAACGGCCTCAGTGTTTAAGCCAAAGGCCTGCCCTCCCAAACCCTTCGTAATTCTAAATTCCAAATTCTAAATTCTTCCACTCATTCCACCCTCAGGATATAGCCGCGGAGGTATTCACTTTCAGGCATGGTCACCAACACGGGATGATCCGCCGGTTGGTGACAAAACTCCACCACTTGCACGCGCCGTTTGGCATCCGTTGCCGCAGCCGCGATCACATCTCGCAGCTCCTTTTCGCCCATGTGGTGCGAACAGGTGTAGGTTGCCAACAGCCCCCCCGGTTCGAGGTACTGCATCGCGCGCAGATTGAGTTCTTTGTAACCGCGCAGCGCGCCGCCCAGCGTCTTCTTGGACTTCGCAAAGGGCGGCGGATCCAACACGATCACATCCCAGCGCGAGTCCCGGTTGGCCGTGAACCAATCAAACACGTTGGCCGATTCAAAGGTGACCGCGACTTGGTTCCGTTCGGCATTTTTCTTAGCCTGGCCAATCGCATCAAACGCGCTGTCGAGCCCGAGCACTTCCGTCGCGCCCACTCGTGCGGCGTGCAACGCAAACGCGCCTTGATTACAAAAAGTGTCGAGCACCCGCACCCGTTTACCGTCCGCCGCCAACCGCGCCACGTGCTGAGCCATCCGCCCATGCTGGTCTCGTTGGTCCAAATAAAACCCCGTTTTCTGACCCGACATCAAATCGAGCCAATACTCCATCCCGTCGATCGCCACCCAGCGCGGCGCCCATTCCTGCCCGGTTCGGGTGCGCACACTACGCTCCAGTCCTTCGAGTCGCCGAATCGAGGCATCATCGCGATGAATGACTTCCGTCGCCCCGGTTAACTCCACCAGCATCGTGGCGATCGGATCACTCCATTGCTCCATCGCCAGAGTTTGTACCTGCATCACTAGGGTATCGTCAAACTGGTCGACCACCACGCCCGGCAATCCATCCGACTCCGACCACACCAAGCGCCGAAAGCGCCCGTCCCCCATGGCGTCCCGTC
>CAXBOL010000362.1:0-5532 GCA_963977295.1 uncultured Opitutaceae bacterium | reverse complement strand
GCCCGGCTACAACCACTCCGACGTTGTGGCCGAGGTCGGTGACCTCGGTTGCCCCGATCCCCCACTCCCACGCGTTCATCGCGCGCAAGCGCGCTCCTACATCAATCACAACTCCACCGTATTCATCGCGTTTCAGCCCACTTTCGTGGCTCGGCGTCCTCTGTGACTTGGCGTCTTTGCGTTAAAACCCGCAGGCTGACCGTTCTGGCCTGAACGCGGCGCGCCCAGCGGTCACGCCCTACCTCAAAACAAGCCCCACAGGCTGACGGTTCTGGCCGAACTTCTCCAGCTTCAACTTGAGACTTAAACTTCAACAGGCGCGCAGCGCTTCACCTCACCCACTTTCTCGCTTGGCTCACGCAGGCGGCCAGGTCGTCCGCTTCGGTATCCAAAACGTGGTCCGCGTCACCGGCAGATGGTTCCTCAAAGCCTGAATCTTTGCCGGTAAACTGTTTTACCTGACCTGCGGCCACTTTGGCGTAGAGCCCCTTGGGGTCCCGTTCCTGACACGTGGCAAAGGAGGCCTTGACGTAGACCAAGGTCATATCGTCGTCGCCGATAATCGACTGTGCTGCTGCCCGCAGATCGCGTTTCGGCGTGATGAAACTGACCAAGGTGATCACGCCCGCTTCGGCAAAAAGTTTGGCCACTTCCGCCACCCGCCGAATGTTTTCCGTCCGATCTTCATCCGAAAACCCCAGATTCCCGTTCAAACCCGCCCGCACGTTGTCGCCGTCCAACACCTTGGTGAGCTTGCCCTCGGCATGGAGTTGTCGATCGAGCGCTTGCGCGATGGTCGACTTGCCGGAACCACTCAGCCCGTAAAACCAGAGCACCTGCCCTTTTTGCTGCAAACGGGTTTCCTTCTCCGCCCGGGAGACAAGTTTATCATGAGTGAGATAGAGGTTTTCTGAGTTCAAAGGAGCGATGGGCACTAGAGTGGGAAAGTGGGAAAGTGAGAAGGTGGGATGGTGAGAAGGTGGTAAAGTCTGAAGGAGGGAGGGTCGGATTTTAACGCAAAGGCGGTAGGACGGAGAGGACGCAAGGCTTAGGGGAAAAGCTAAAATACTGAATACTGAAACTGGAAAAACTGATAGGGACGTTGAGCACTTTGGATTGAACCTCCGAGCTCTCTGTGACCAATAAACAGGTCCTGACCAAGCTAAGGCGATTCGAAACATCAAGGGTTACAGCGCACGGGATTAATGCTGAGCTTTGCGAGCTCTCCACCTTCCCGCCTTGGCGTTAAACTCTTGGTGTTAATGCACTTTGGATTGATCCGCTGTGCGCTCTGTGACCAATAAACCGCTCCGGACCAAGCTAAGGCGATTCGAAACCGCAAGGGTTACCGCGCACGGGATCAATACTGAGCTTTGCGAGCTCTCCACCTCTCCGCCTTGGCGTTAAAATCCTGGCATTGCGTTCCCTCACAGCCGACTGAGCAGCGCCTGATCGCCGATTGTCAGCAGCGATCCATTGCGGTAGTCGGGTTTACCGTAGCGTAGGGGGTGATGCGCAGGATGGGTTAACACCTCCCCACCCGCTTGGGTGACGATAGCCTGGGCCGCGGCGGTGTCCCACTCCATCGTGGGCACGTCGCGCAAGTAAATGTCCGCCGCACCTTCGGCGACCATGCAAAATTTCAAGGAACTCCCGATGCTCAAACACTCGGCGTCGGGGAATTTGGCCAACAAGGCTTTGACCTCGGGGCCGGCGTGGTCGCGGCTCGCCACAATGCGTAACTTCGCGGGGGCCGGACAGGCTGAGATCGACGTCGGCTCCGCTCCCGCTTCCGCCCGCCAAGCTCCCGTGTCGGCGCAGGCGCCATAGGTCAGCCCGCTCACGGGCACATGGACTATACCCAAAATCGGCACGCCGTTTTCGACCAAACCAATATTCACCGTAAACGATCCGGTCTTTTTGATAAATTCCTTCGTGCCATCCAACGGATCCACCACCCAACAGCGGGTCGCCGCCGCCAACGCCGCGTCGTCGCGCTCGCCGTCTTCTTCCGACACAATCGGGATCTCCGGAAACGCCGCCTGCAAACGCGCCACGATCAAACGATGCGACGCGAGGTCAGCCTGCGTGAGGGGTGAGTCGTCCGCCTTGGCGTCGACCGTCAATTCCGTGCCATAAAAGCGGAGGGTTTCCCGTCCGGCCGCTTCTGCGATTTCTCGTATTTTTTTTATCATCTGAATTTTAGAGTTCGATGTGCTGGAACCATGCCCGATTGGCCAAATACCAATCGACCGTGCGTTTGAACCCTTCTGCCGCCTCAATCCGCGGGGTCCAGTCCAACAAGCGCGCCGCTTTGCTCACGTCTGCCTGAGTTGAATGCATGTCCCCACTGTGAAACGGTTTGGATTCGATCACCGCGTCTTTACCCAGTCGCGCTTCAAAGCCGCGAATCATGGCGCTAATGGTCATCGGCTCGTTCCCGCCCCCGAGATTGATTACCTCATAACCCAATGGCCTCAGGGCTGCCACGGTGCCAGTGGCGATATCATCCACAAAGGTAAAATCCCGAGCCTGGGACCCATCGCCAAACAACTCGATCGGCGTGCCTTCATCGATCCATTTGATGAAGCGCAACGGACTCATGTCCGGACGCCCCGCCGGCCCAAACACCGTAAAATAACGCAGCACCGTCACATCGATGCCGTGCATGTGATGAAACGCCGAGGCCATCGCTTCGGCGCCCAGTTTCGAGGCGGCATAAGGAGACAACGGACGCGTCACATCATCGGTTTCCGTAAACGGCGCCGTGGCGCCGGCATATAACGACGAAGAGGACGCCAGCACATATTTGCGCGTTCCCTGCCGAGCCATGGCCTGCAACAGATTCACCCCGCCCGATACGTTGGTCGAGGCATACACTTCCGGATGGTCGACCGAGTAGCGCACGCCGGCCCGGGCCGCGAGATTGATCACCGCGTCAAATTTCCAACGCGAAAACAGGTCAGCCACCGCCGCCCCATGTTCGATATCCATGGGCAAAAAGGTCAACGCACCGTGCTGTGCTTCGCCGGCGGCAAACACGGAATGTCGCCGTCCTCCGCCTAATCGTTGCCCGTCGCCGCCCAATAATCGATCCAAGCGATAATCCTTTAGCCGGACATCGTAATAGTCGTTCAGGTTGTCCACTCCCACGACCGTGTGCCCCTGCGCCAGCAACATCTCGCAGGTCCGGGCGCCGATAAATCCGGCCGCGCCCGTAAGCAAAATGGTCCGAGACGTCGGGCTGGTTGGAGTCAGAGTTTTCAATCGAGAAAAGAAGAGCGGAACGAAACCAAAGATCAGGCGCGATGCATCGCCGGGTCGTCAAGGCGCTATGTCGTAGTGGGAAGGGGTTAGGGGCGCGCTGCGCGCCAGTTGAAGTTGGAAGTTGAAGTTTAAGGCGGACGGTCAGCCTGTAGGTTTTAACGCAAAGGCGGTAAGACGGGGTGGACGCAAGGCCACGAAAGTGGGCTAAAGCGCGATAGTCTCGGTGGAGTTGTGATTGATGTAGGAGCCGTGCTTGCACGCGATGAACGCGGGGAGATGGTGCGTTGCGTGAAGGAGGGAGCGACGACGGGGGACGGCGGAGAGGCGGGTGGAATCGCGTGCAAGCACGGCTCCTAAGACGGGGTGGACGAAAGAGACGACAAAAACCATGCCGACGTGTTACGGTCGGTGATCGCATCGCGGGCCACGCCGACGTGCTCCCGGGCTCAGCGAGCCCGGCTACAACCACTCCGATGCTGTGGCCGAGGTCGACGACCTCGGTGATCGTCGCGCCCCTCCTTGGATTCACGGCCTCAAAGCCACCTCACCCCACCTCACCGTTCTCTCCATTTTCGCGCCTTGGCGTTAAAAATCAGCAGGCTGACCGATCGACTCAAATGCTACCGAGCTAAATCCGCCTCCACCATCAGGCTCGCCAATTCCTTCGCGCCGACTCGTGCTTCCCAGCCCAGCCGCTGCTTCGCTTTTGAGGGGTCGCCGCAGAGGTTGCCCGCATCCACCGCCCGGTAAAATCGCGGCGAGACCGTGACCACGTGCTGGCCAGTTTTCCGATCCCGACCGATCTCCTGCGGACCCGTGCCTTCAAACTCGATTTCTATCCCGGTCGCGGCGAAGGCCCAGCGCACAAAGTCACGGACCGTCGCCGTGCTCCCCGTGGCTAACACGTAATCGTGGGGAGTTTCCTCCTGCATCATGAGCCACATGGCCTCCACATACTCCTTCGCATAACCCCAGTCGCGACGACCATCCAGGTTACCCAATTCGATCGCCCCACCCTTACCCTGCGCGAGCTGAGCCGCCCCCATCGAGACCTTGCGGGTTATGAAATTTTCACCCCGTCGAGGCGACTCGTGATTGAACGCAATGCCACTGCAAACGAACAACCTGTGCGACTCCCGATACACTCGTCCCAGTTGCCGCGCGAAGGCCTTGGCACACCCGTAGGGGTTGCGCGGCTCCATCGGGGTCTCCTCGTTTTGCGGTCCCACTGCCGGAGCGCCAAACACCTCGGAACTCGCCGCCAAATACACGCGCACCGGATTCCCCAACTCGCGCACCGCCTCAAGCAAATGCAGCGTCGCCATGCCATTTTCCTGACACGTCACTTCGGGGATCTCGAAGCTCAACCCCACGTGACTCTGCCCGGCGAGATGATAGACCTCGTCGGGTTTGATCTTGTGCAGCAATCGATGAAAGGAGGTGGCATCACTCAATTCCCCGTAGTGCAACCTGAGGCGCTGCGAGGCCAGATTCTCTTCCGTGCGCAAATGATCGATCCGACTGCGGTTGAACGCGCTCGCCCGCCGCACCAGGCCATGCACCGCGTATCCTTTATCCAACAACAACTCGGCCAGATAGGATCCATCCTGTCCGGTGATGCCGGTGATCAACGCTTTCTTCATAGCAAGAGAGCATTTCGCCTTCCGCCGTCAGCTGTCAGCTTTAAACCACCGCGACGCTTCGTGCCCGTGGGCAGCAGGCAAACGCAGATTATTTAACGCAAAGACGGTAAGTCTGATTTTAGCCCTGGACCGGTTAACCGCACCTCAAGACCAAAGGTCCGGTATCACACCAGCCTGGAGTGTTTAGGAAAACGCTGAAAACTGAAATTGGAAATCTGACAGAGGAATCTCGGTTGAAGCACTGGAAAGCTAAAATTCAACTGGCGCGCAGCGCCATCTCACCGCATTCATCGCGCGCAAGCGCGCTCCTACCTACATACTTTTCACTCGTGCTCCGTCAGCCTTTCAGTTTTCAGCCTTTCAGCTTTCCCCCCGCCTTGGCGTCCTCTCCATCTTACCGACTTTGCGTTAAACCCTACAGGCTGACGGTTCAGGCCGGAACGCGGCGCGCCCAGCGGTCACGCCCTACCTCAAAACAAGCGCCGCAGGCTGACGGTTCTGGCCGAACTTCGCCAGCTTCAACTTGAAGCTTAAACTTCAACTGGCGCGCAGCGCCATCTCACCGCGTTCATCGCGCGCAAGCGCGCTCCTACCTACATACTTTTCACTCGTGCTCCGTCAG
>CAXBOL010000361.1:0-5543 GCA_963977295.1 uncultured Opitutaceae bacterium | reverse complement strand
AGTATCAAGGTAGAGCGGAAGCGCGTACATCTCCGGTTTCATGCAGAATCCAGACAATTAGGTCGAGACCCGAGTGTGTGGGTGTCCCGCGCAACCTGACCGTCGCGGTCCGTGAGATCCTCGATTGGTGGTGGGGTGATTGAGGGCTCTACGCCAAAAGTTCGAAGAGCGTCTGGTCTGGTAGACAGCGCGGCCAATGGGATCGGCTGCGCTACGCTTGTCGAGCTATCGCCCGATCCACCCGGGGTGGCCCCATCTCCGCTCCTGCGTCGCTCCGTCGAACCCTTCGGGTCCTCATCCCTCGACGTCCTCCCCTCTCCACCCATTCAAAATTCGTGGTTCTGAATTCCTAATTCCCAAAGTGGGGCGGCCAACGGGATTCGAACCCGCGACCCCTAGAATCACAATCTAGTGCTCTAACCAACTGAGCTATGGCCGCCGTAAGGGTCGGGCAAAATCCACTCCGACCACGCGAGTGTCAATCCTGAGTTTTGCATCCCCGGGATATATCTTTCCCTACTGGGCATTGGGGTTCTTGGTCTCTTCGGTGTGACGCACATCCCGCCCCCCCGCCAAATAAATCATTTCCTCGGCAATGTTGCTGGCATGATCCGCAATCCGCTCCACCGACTTCGAAATAAACATCAACTCCAGCGCCCGGGTGATCGTATCAGGCTTTTCAACCATGAAGCTGCTCAATTCCCGGTATAGCTGGTGATTAATTGTATCGACGTCTTTGTCGCGCCTGCACACCGCCATGGCCTTTTCGACATCCACTTGCAGAAAACAATCCAAGGCATCCCGCAACATCTCCAACGCGATCTTGGTCATCCGCGGTAGATCCGTATAGGGTTTGAGCTGGGGTTCTGCGGCCAACTTGGCCACCCGTCGGGCAATATTGGTGGCTTCATCCCCCACCCGCTCCAGATCGTGACTGGCCTTCATCCCCACGATCACCAACCGCAATTCTGTGGCCACCGGGGAGCGCAGGTTCATGTAACGAATCGCCTCCTCGTCGATCTGCACTTCCAGCGTGTCGAGTTCGTCATCCGCGGCGGCCACTTGATCGGCCAACGAGAGATCCGACTCCACCACCGCACGCATCGCATCGCGCACTTGGCGCACGGCGATCTCGCCCATCAAGACGAGATGGGATCGAAAGCGTTCCAGCTCATTGTCGAAGAATCGTTTCATAAGGGTGCCATTAAATAGAGTTGTATCCGAAATTCAATCACCCGAATCGGCCTGACACATAGGCTTCCGTCTGCGGATTCTCCGGATTCATGAAGATTTTCTGGGTGTCGGTGTATTCGATGAGTTTTCCGAGATAGAAAAACGCCGTGCGATCCGAACACCGGGCGGCCTGCTGCATGTTGTGCGTTACGATCACGATGGTGAACTTGCTCTTCAGGTCGTGAATCAATTCCTCGACCTTGGCCGTCGCGATCGGATCCAAGGCCGAACACGGTTCATCCATCAGGATAATCTCCGGCTCCACCGCAATCGCGCGGGCGATACACAGACGTTGTTGTTGCCCGCCCGACAGCCCCAGACCACTGGTGTGCAGGCGGTCTTTGACTTCATCCCACAACGCAGCGCCGCGCAGTGAACGCTCCACCACTTCGTCGAGGTAGGTCTTGTTGTTTTGTCCCTGCAGCCGGAGCCCGTAAGTGATGTTCTCGTAAATAGACTTTGGGAAAGGGTTGGATTTCTGAAACACCATCCCAACGCGTTTGCGCAATTCAATCACGTCGACATCCGGTCCGTAGATATCGATGCCGCGCACCTTGATCGATCCGGCACTGACCCGGGCACCGTCAATGAGGTCATTCATTCGATTCAGACAACGCAACAAGGTAGACTTACCGCAGCCGGAGGGGCCGATGAAGGCGGTCACTTTCTTCTCCGGGATCTTAAGGGAAATACCACTCAGTGCCTGCGTCTGCTCGTAAAAGAAGTCCAAGTCCTTGATGTCGATCAAGGTGGTATCAGGTTGGACTTTGGCCGCTCCCGTCGGGGCGGGAACCGCCGAGGAGAGCGTGGCGAAACTGGAAGACTTGGATTCCATGGTGAGAGTTGCAGGCATAACAGCGAGTCAGCCTCCTACCAGCGGTAGCGAGAGCGAAGACGATTGCGAAGAATAATTGAGGTGGCGGCGATTAAGGCGACAATCCCGAGAAAAACAAACGCGGTGCCATACTGCACCCGCTCCGAATACTCGTTTTGCGGGATCTTAGAGCTGACCACGTAAATGTGATAAGGCAGCGCCATCACCCCTTGAAAAAGAAAATCCACCGCGCGCTCCACCTCCCATGGCAATTTATCCCGCACCACGTAGGCGGCGGTAAACATGATCGGGGCAGTTTCTCCCGCCACTCGCGCAATCCCCAAGATCGATGAGGTCAGGATGCCCGGCGTTGCGTAAGGAAGCACCGCCTTGCGAATCGTCTGCCATTTCGTCGCGCCGAGGGCGAGGGATCCCTCCCGGAAGCCCTTGGGCACGGCCTTCAAGGACTCTTCCGAAGCCGTGATCACCACCGGCAAGACCATGAACGCCAGAGTGAACCATCCTGCAATGAGCGATACATTCCACCCGAAGTAGATCACAAACATCCCGAAGCCGAACAGGCCGAACACGATCGAAGGCACCCCGGCCAGATTCAAAATCGCCAACCGGATGAACCGCACCAATCGCCCTTGCTTGGCGTATTCATTCAGGTAAATCGCACTCGCCACGCCTAAAACCAGCGCAATGGTCATTGAACCAACCACCAACAAGATGGTGCCAACGATGTTAGGGAAAATGCCTCCCGCTGAGTAGACGTAGGTCTTGGGTTCGAGCACCGGCGCAGGCTGTCCCGCCGCGGTCGCTTCCACTTCGAGGGACTCGCGGAAGGCCCGGTAGTCGTCATCCGCCATCTCATACTTCTGCCCCTCATAATCGAAAACGTAGAGCGACTTCGGGGCTTCCGTGAGAAAGGCCACATTGACGAAGGGAAATGACGATTGGAACACGGTGCGCGATCCCTTGAACAAGATGTCGCCAAACACCGCGAAGCCCGCCGCCAGAATGACGTAGGTCGCCAGACGAAACAGCCACCGAGTGCCGCCTTCGAGCCGACGGCGGGCACTGGGTCGATGGGAGAAAATATGGGATGACTTTTCGCTCATGGTCGAATCAGCCGATGGAAATCCGGTAACGTTGCACGATCTTCTGGGCGAAGAAATTGATCAGCAAGGCGATGAAGAAAAGCAACATGCCCACCACGAACAGCGCGCGGTAATGAATGCCGCCCTGGACTACCTCCCCCATCTCTTGGGCGATGATCCCCGTCATCGTGTGCACGGGTTGCGTGAAGGCGGCAAATCCGGTGGTGAAGTCGGGAATCGCGATCCGGTTTCCCGCGCACAACAGCACCACCATGGTTTCTCCCACCACACGACCGAAGCCCAACAGGACCGCGGAAATGATACCCGACAACGCCGCGGGCAGGACAATGCGCAGGATCGTCTGCAACTGCGTCGCGCCCAGGGCCGACGACGCTTCCTTGAAGGCTTGAGGCACATTTTGCAGGGCGTCTTCGGCCAGCGTGAAAATCGTCGGCACCGCAATGAGCGCGAGCAGAACCCCCGCCGTGAGGGCATTCAACCGTTCCGCTACCGGAAACCCCGGGACCCACGACAACGCCTCGAATTGCGAAAGGGCCCGAATGGCCGAGCCCAACACTGCGATCCCAAAGAATCCCAACACCACCGACGGAATAGCCGAGATAAATTCGATGCAGGGTTTGATGAATCGCTGCTCTCGCGTGCTGGCCAACTGGTTGACGTAGATGGCCGCGCCCACTCCCAGTGGAACCGCCAAGGTCAGCGCCACGATCGAGACCATCAACGATCCGATCAGCAGCGGCAGCACCCCATACCAATCCTGCCAAAAACTCGCCGTTAGCCACTGACTCCCCGTAATGAAGCTGGTGACCGCTTTCGAAGTCGGAATCGGTTTGGCGTAATCCCACGCCATGACTTCGGCTTCGATCGCCGGAAAAGTCGCCACATAGCGCCCCACCAACTCATGGAAGCGCTGAAACCGCTGAGTCAGCTCCGGGGTCGGAAACTCGGGCGCCGGTTGCGCCAACATGCGGTCAATGCCCGCGGCAAAGGCCGCATTGATTTCGCCGTAAAGCGGCCGGAATTCCAGCAGCGGTTTAAGCTCAGTCGGGAAATCGATTTCCTGAATCACCACTGCAGCCGCTTCCCCTTTCTTGCCTTCCGCAAGCAATTGCCTGCGTTCCTCAATCCGATCCTCATTGACCAACTCCTTGGTCTTAATGGCCGAAGCGAGATCACTGAGATCCAACACCGCCCCGCGCAGGGGCTCCACCGTGTCGCCAAAATCATAGGCGTAATCATCCAGCGGCGTGAGACGTTCGTTGATCTCCGCCAAGCTAAGCCCTTCCTCATCCTGGTAATACTTAAACGTGCGCACCCGCAGGTCGAAGAGGTAGCGAGTCAGAGCAGTGTGGTCCTCCTCCTGCTGACGCAGATGATCCACCAACTCCAAACCCGCCTTCCGATAGAGCTCCAAGTTGGCGCGATTCTGACCGAAGAATCCGATGCCTTCCTTGCCCAGGAATACCGTGATCAAGCCCAACACGATCACCGCCACGAACGCATTGCCCCCGAAGAAGGCTTGCACGCATTCGTCCAACGTGAGTCCCAGAAAACGGGTCCGCGTTTTCTGGATCTCAAATTTGGGTTTGGGTGAATCGGCCATTGTTCAGTATCGGGTCTTTTCGCAAAGGTGAAACCACAGCAGAGGGGGCCCCTCGACCACCGTCAAGGAGCCCCCGTGTAACAATTGGGTGAAGGCGGAATGCGGCAGGATTTAATTCACCGGCACGAATCCGACTTGGCCGACGATTTTTTGACCTTCGTCGCTCAAGGTGAAATCGACGAACTTGGCCGCTTCTCCTTCGTGCGCACCGTTGGTGTAGTAGAAGGTCGGCCGGGCGTAAGGGGAGCTCTTGTCCTGCACGGCCTCTTTGGTCGGCAAGGCCCCATCAATCGCGACCACACTGGTGCCTGGCGTATCCGCATAGGCTAAGCCCACGTAACCGATGCCGTTTGGATTGCCCGCCACTTCCGCCGCGATCTGCTCATTGCCCGCCATCTTTTGCGAAGACGGCGCGTAATCGCGACGCTTCATCGCGAGGTCTTTAAAATCAGAATAAGTGCCGGAAGCGGTGTTGCGGGTATAGATTGAAATCTGACCCGGAGCGCCCCCGACCGCGGACCAATCCGTGATATCCCCCGTGAAGATCTGCTCGATCTGACGCTTGCGGAGCTTTTTGACCGGATTGTTGGCGTTCACCAGAATACCGATCCCATCATAAGCCACAATGATCGCATTCAACTCCACCCCCTTGGCCGCGCCCGCCGAAATTTCCGTCGGTTTAGCGTGCCGGGACGACATTCCGATCTGCGCCGTGCCGTCGATGACGGCGGCAATGCCCGTCGTCGACCCTTCGTCCGCGATTTCAAAA
>CAXBOL010000360.1:0-5555 GCA_963977295.1 uncultured Opitutaceae bacterium | reverse complement strand
ACGACGCGTCCCCCTATCCCTCCGTGATCGAAAAGACCGTCGACTTGAAGAAAGGCGAAGGCATCCGGCCCGACGCAGCTCGACTAATTCGCACCCGTCCGGGCTGGAAAGGTAACCCCAACGCCACATTCGCCGGCGTTCCCGGCGTCGCCTTCAATTGGCTCGAGGTGGAGGGTCCCCTGCACGAAACGTGGCCACCCCCGAGTTACACCGCACTATTCGGCGACATTCCCTTTCAAATCAACGATGCAGGAGAGGTTGAGGTCACGCCCGATCACCCCGCAGCGGATGCCGAACGATTGCTCTTCCGTTTCCTGCAACGGGCCTCAAATCGGCCCATCACATCGCCGCGGGAAGTTGCCCCCTACCTCGCGATTTATCAACGTGCCCGCGAACTCGACGAAGATTTCACCTCGGCCATGATCGCCGCGTTTTCGTCGATTCTTTGCTCTCCGGACTTTCTCTACCTGGAAGCCCAACCCGGCGCCCTGCCCCAGCACGCCCTCGCCCAGCGACTCGCCTACTTCCTCTGGAACGGGCCGCCTGATGAGGCCCTGCGCGACGACTCCGGCCTCACCAGCCCCCTCTCGATGCGCCGACACACTGATCGCCTGCTGGCCGACCCACGCTCCGATCGCTTCATCAACGCGTTTCTCGACTACTGGTTGAATCTGAGGGAAATCAAAACCAATTCGCCCGATGCGTCGCTCTACCCCGACTATTACTTGGACGAACTGCTGACCGAGTCCGCGCTCCGCGAAACGCGCCAGTTTTTCCGCGAACTGATCACCCAAGACCTCCCCGCCCGCAACCTCATCGATTCCGACTTCGTGTTCGTCAACGAGCGCCTCGCTCAACACTACGGATTGCCCGCCTTTGAAGGCGTCGATCCCCGGCGGGTAGACTTGCCGCCCGACTCCCCCCGCGGTGGTCTGCTCACCCAAGCAAGTGTGCTGACCGTCACCGCCAACGGCACCACGACTTCACCGGTGTTACGCGGCGCATGGATCATGGAGCGAATCCTGGGAGTTGAGATTCCCCCGCCCCCTTCTGGCATCGAGGCCATCGAACCTGACACCCGCGGCGCAACCACGCTCCGCGAACAATTGGCTCTGCATAAAAAATCCGAGTCCTGCCATTCCTGCCACGCCAAGTTCGACCCGGCCGGCTTCGCGCTCGAAAGTTTCGACGTCACCGGAGGCTGGCAGGATCACTACCGAGCCGTCGTCGAGGACGTTTCTCCCGTCGAAGGCTTTGGCAAGAACGGGCATGCCTTCCTTTTTCACTACGCCCAACCCGTCAACGACGACGGCGAACTGGCCGACGGACGCACCTTCACGGATATCAACGAGTTCAAAGTCCTCCTCCTCCAGGACGAACGCGCCATCGCCCGCAACCTTGTGAATCAACTTCTCGTGTTCGCCACCGGCGCGCCCGTGAGTTTTGGCGACCGTGCCGCCGTGGAACAAATCCTCGACGGTGCGGCCCCAACCGAATTCGGCGTGCGCTCCCTCATCCACGGCATTGTGCAAAGTGACCTCTTCCGCCATCAATAATCTGATCCCCCTCAGCCGATGTATATTTCCACCCCTTCAAACGTAATCAGTCGCCGCCAAATGCTCCGCGGGATCGGGGTCGCGATGGGACTCCCCCTCCTCAACGCCATGACCCCGGTGTTCGGCCGCAGCACCACGCTGTCAGCGGCTCGCCAAACGCCCCGCCGTCTTTTTGGCATCTGCAACAATCTTGGCCTCTTACCCGAGCATTTCTTCCCGTCGGGATCGGGATCTTCGTATCAACTTTCGCCCTACCTGGAATATCTGGCCGCGCATCGCGATCAATTTTCGGTCTTCAGCGGTGTCTCCCATCCCGGTGTCGACGGCTCCCACTCCTCCGACGTCTCGTTCCTCACCGCCGCGCCGCACCCCGCGAGCGGCGGGTTCCGCAACTCCATTTCCCTCGATCAATTCATCGCCGAGCAAATCGGCAACCAAACCCGTTTCCCGTCCCTCACTCTCGGGGTGAATCCGAAGCGCGGACAACGCAGCCTGTCGTGGACCCGCTCCGGCGTGCTGATTCCGTGCGAAGAAAATGCCTCCCAAGTCTACCGACAGCTTTTTCTCCAGGGCACCGACGCCGAGGTCGATCAACAGATCCGAAAACTACGCCTCGGTGAGAGCATCATGGATACCGTGGCCGACCAATCCAAAGCGTTCCAACGGCGCCTCGGCGGACAGGATCGCGATCGCATGGATCAATATCAAACGGCAGTGCGTGAGTTGGAACAACGACTCAACAAAGCCCGCGAATGGGAGCTCACGCCCAAACCCACGACCACCGCGGCCATGCCCATCGATCCGGATTCACCCTCCGCCTACATGGAGAAAACCCGGCTGATGTATCAGATGGCACACCTTGCCTTCGAGTCGGACTCCACCCGCTGCGTCACCCTCCTGCTCGACAGCACCAACTCCCCCACCATCACGGTCAAGGGGTCAGCGATATCCGATGGCTATCACAACCTTTCGCACCACGGTAAAAACGAGAAAAAACTGCAACAACTCCGTGCCATCGATGAGGCCCACATGTCGCTACTCAACGAGTTGCTGACCAATCTGAAATCAACCGCCGAAGACGGCACGGCCCTGCTCGAAAATACGTTGGTTATGTATGGCAGCAATTTTGGTGACGCCAACAAACACACCACGACCAACATGCCAGTAATCCTGGCGGGAGGCCGTCTCCGCCACGGCCAACACCTGGCCTTCGATCATCAACAGAACTACCCCCTGCCGAACCTGTTCGTCAGCATGCTCCAAAGCATGGGCCTCGAAACCGATAAGTTCGCCTCCTCCACCGGCACGATGACCGGTCTGGACATTGTTTAAGTCCACACATTCCGCCCCCCTCGGAAGACGAAGCCGTTTAAGTCGATTCAGCCGTCCCGTCGGCGGGTGATCGCGCTACTCCAGGCAAGCCGTAGGCGAGGCAGAAGAGACTCAGCACGACTTTGAACGCCAACACCATGCCGTAGCGCAGGCGGTTTTCGTATCCGATTTTTGCCACCACCTTTTCCACCGGCGAGGCCATGAGTCGCTCGATGCGGGGAACGCCATCCGCTTGAATCCGCCCCAAGGCCAACGCCTCCTCCCCTCGGCGAAATCCGGTGCTCGATTTGTGCCAATCATCCACGCGCATGGTCCCGAAGGCCTTTCGCGGCCACCACCGGGGCTTGATGACCGGCGCGTGTTCCAAACCATAACTGACGGCAGGAATTCGCCAAGTGCCCCCGGCCCAGCTTAACTCCAACGCCGGACGCCAATCCTCGATATCCACCACCCGTTGCTCCCTCGATAACCCCGTGCTCAGGTCTTTCCGTTGACGATGCACGAAAGCAAAGCGCCCCTGCCAGTCGCGACTCTCGCCTTCGACCGGCTCCACCACCCCATCAATCAAGAACGTCGCCCCCACCTCCAACGCGGCCAGTGCCGAGACGCTGGCCGGTCGAGCCAGGTCTTCCGGCAAATTAAAATAGGTCGGTTGCCACCCCACCCATACGAGTCCCAGCCCCACGATCGCCCCGAACGCCCGACCGAGATTCCCGACCCATCGTCTTGAAGTCTTCATGATCTATTACTCAACGTCTGCAATCAGAGTAGAGGGAGCCAAAAACCCGGTGCCCAATTACCCAAAATCCGTGTGATTGGCCCGAACGCCATCTGTCGACTGGGTTAGGCGCTGATGCTATTTCGGTTCGCGCTGCTGCCGCTGCCTCCAAAAGCCAGAGAGACGCCGATAATGAAACCGAAATCATACCAACGTCCATTGTTACGAACTTCATAAATCCGGACATTTGGACTGAACAGGCTAGCGATAAACGTAAACGGGCAAATCAGGCCGTGCCAAACACCGGCCCAGAATCCTGCGGACGCTGCGCCTGGTTTTTGATACTTTGATCCCGGACCAGCTACGGATAGAATATTCATGGGAATAATGGTGAACTTATGAGATGAACAAAAAAGCGACGCCTGCGTGTTTGCCTATCGCTAAACAGAGCCGAGACGGCCAGCGAACGAAATAAGGAGGGCAATCGGAGGACGACGAAACGACCAACGGTGGACCTGGCCGTCGATGACGGCGGCGATTTGATGGACCTTTTCTTCAAGTCCAAAATTTCCACCACAGTTTTCGCTCTTCCTGATTGGAATGGACAGCAGTCGCGAGCAGGTCGAGCGCCTCTGCCCAATCTAAAACGATGGCCCCGTCTCCCTCGGTGAGACCAGCGCGAGCGATACTGATTCCAAAAATGTCGGTAATATCGTTCATCTCAAGCCCCGCTTCGCGCCCACGATTCACGAACAGAAAAATGGCGGTCTTAAGGCTTTCTTCGTCCCCAACGGAGCGCTGAAGGATGGACACCGTCTCGGCCGTCAGCCAAAAACTAAATGCCGCCCTTTGTTCGATGGATGAATCAGCACGAGCGTCAAATTTGATCGTGGATAATTGGCTCGTGGTTAGCGACGAACCATGTCGGGGGTTTGCCCCGACATTGACTCTGGCGACTCTGAGGGTTCAATTCTGTCTTCAGTTGTGACAAGCGTAGCCAGTTATTTCCCACTTGCCGTCCTTATACTCCGTTAGGACCTGTTCGTAGACGCCCGTTTCTGAAGCAAAATCCGTAGCGAAATCAAAAACTCCGTATTCGCTCGGTGGGAGCAGGGGCAATTGAGTCATGTGGGCTTCTCGAACTATTCTTCGATCCAAAGGACGACCATGTGGCTGCCGGATTGCTCGGTAGAACGCCATGGAAGACTCCTTCGATTTAGTCCGCTTTTTTGCGCTTTCATTATACTGTTCGTAGGCTTCTGAGTATTTTTCTTCGTCCACCAAAGCCAACCACGTGAGTGCCAAGCGGCGTGCGTCTGCCAGGTCGTGCTGGACCATCGGAGCCGGCCCATGATTTTGAGTAGACTGGCAGCCCGCGGTCCCGAAGATCAAAATGGCGAGGATGGGAATGATTTGCTTCATGGTCATTTGCGGATCGCTTCAAGGAAGACGCGGAGACCGCCCAGCGGTCTCCGTTGGATCGACTGGTTTCTGAGGGCTTTGGGATTCTTGAACGAGGCGAGCTAATTCGGCCAGCTTCCGATCTTCATCGGAATCGAAAAACGAAGCTTTCATTTCGTCGATAACAGGCTTTTCGACGGGTTCCTTTTCGGGAATACACTTTGAACCGTCGAAATAGTCTTTCTGGTCCTCCCCGTAAGCGGCCACCACGAGGGGCTTCCCTTTCTTCACAGATTCTCGATAGGGGAAATACCACGCCGGCCAAAGTGCCAATAGGATGAAAAACAAAACGGGGTGGAATCCGGACACCAAGCGTAAGCCTCCGGGAACACTGATTCGCCTACGCTTTAGATCTTCGAAATCGATCGAGATGGAAAACCACAAACCGATCAATAGGTAGGCTCCCACAAGGAATACGATCATAAGTTTCATAGATGGTTCTCGTTTCAACGTCTCAGCTCAGTTGCGGATCATGGTGCGGAGCGCTG
>CAXBOL010000359.1:0-5557 GCA_963977295.1 uncultured Opitutaceae bacterium | reverse complement strand
CAGTGTATTATACCAACAGCCCGAAACAATCAGACTTTACAGAAGGGAACAATGGTAACAAAGAAGATCGCAAATACATGTAGTCCAATTACTTCAACCTTTTCGTTTCCTTCAGTGAAAAGTCTAGTAACTAGGGGACATTGGTATTACTTATATCAAACCTCCGTGTCTCGGCGCCGTGGCGTTAAAGACTATTCTACTAGGACCGTCGGACTAAGCAGATCTTGACGGCCGGGCTTAAATTTCGCCGATGCGGATACACGCCACTTCGCGATCACCGTGTGAATCGAGCGCGGGGATGGCGGCCTTACAGGCTTCCTTCGCATACGGACAGCGCGGGTGAAAGGCACAGCCAGCCGGGGGATTGATCGGCGAGGGAGGATCGCCCGGTAGCACGATGCGCTTGCGGTTGCGCTCTTCGTCGGGGTTGGGCGTCGGAATCGCACTGACCAAGGCCCGCGTATACGGGTGCATCGGTTTCTCGATGATGTCATTGGCCGGGCCGAGTTCGACAATCTTGCCGAGATACATCACGGCCACGCGATCGGAGATGTGTTTTACGACCGAAAGATCGTGGGCGATGAAGATCAGGCTCAGGCCCATCTTTTTCACCAAGTCGGCGAGGAGATTAAGAATTTGCGCCTGAATCGACACGTCGAGGGCCGAGACGGGTTCGTCGGCGATGACCACCTTGGGGCTGAGCGCGAGGGCGCGAGCGATGGCGATGCGTTGACGTTGGCCACCGGAAAATTCGTGCGGATACTTCTGCATGAAACGAGGGGCGAGGCCGACGGTTTTCATGAGTTCGGTGACGCGGGCGAGCACCTCCGAGGAGTTACACACTTTGTGCACCAGCAGCGGTTCCGCGAGGGTGGCGTAAACCGTCATGCGAGGATTCAGCGACGCATACGGATCCTGAAACACCATCTGGAGATCGCGCCGAATGGAAAGGACGTCGCCGGTGGAGCTCGACGTGAGATTGCGGCCCTCCAGCACCACGGTGCCGCCGGTCGTGGGCACGAGCTGCATGACCGCGCGGGCGAGGGTGGACTTGCCGCATCCGGATTCGCCGACGAGCCCCAGGACCTCGCCGCGCT
Source organism: uncultured Opitutaceae bacterium (assembly GCA_963977295.1). GTDB lineage: Bacteria > Verrucomicrobiota > Verrucomicrobiia > Opitutales > Opitutaceae > Actomonas. The sequence continues at coordinate 4,460 of CAXBOL010000359.1, read as the reverse complement.
TGACCTTCAGATTCACGCCGTCGACCGCTTTGACCGTGCCCACATTTCGTTTGAACAAAAATCCCTTTTGGATGGGGAAGTGGGTCTGCAGGTTTTGGAGCTCGAGAATGGGTTCGGACATGATGGGCGGAGCGGGAGGAGAGAAGAGAAGCGGAGCTAAGAGCGGCAGTTAGATTTGGCCGGCCTGAACGCGGAGACAGGCGTGTTGATGACCCGGCTTGGCCTCAGTCAAAGCGGGCTCGGACGACTGGCAATGATCGGTCGCGAACTCGCACCGAGCCGCAAAACTGCACCCGACCAGTGGCTTCGACAGATCGGGCGGCAGGCCTTTGATGGTGTAAAGTTCGGTGCCCTTGGGTTGCATCGACGGAATCGATTTTTGCAGGGCGCGCGTGTAAGGATGCTTGGGCTCGTAAAAGAGGGTTCGGGTATCGGCGGTCTCGACGATTTTGCCGGCATACATGACTTGCACCCGATCGCACAGGCCGGACACGACGCCGAGATCGTGGGTAATGAACACCACGGCCATACCGATGTCCTGCTGCATCTTTTTGATCAGCTCCAAAATTTGGGCCTGCACCGTCACGTCGAGCGCGGTGGTGGGCTCGTCGGCGATGAGGAGCTCGGGCTTCGTGATGAGCGCCATCGCGATCATCACGCGGTGACGCATGCCCCCCGAAAACTCGTGGGGGTAGTAGTGGATTCGGCTCGCGGCGTCGTTGATCCCCACGGCATCCAGCATCTCGAGCGCGCGTTTGAGGGCGTCGGCTTTGGAGATTTTTTCGTGAATCATCAGCGGTTCGATGAGCTGTTCGCTGACCCGGAGGTAGGGATTCAGCGAAGTCATCGGGTCCTGGAAAATCATGCTCACGCGTTTACCGCGAATGCTACGGGCCTGCGCCGGAGTGCAATGCAACAAATCCACACCATCAAACATGGCCGTGCCACTCTCAATCCGGCCGGGAGGCGAAGGGATGAGTCCCATGAGGGAATAACAGGTCACCGATTTGCCGGAACCGGATTCGCCGACGATGCCCAACGTTTCTCCGCGTTCGAGGTCGAAACTGACGCCGTCGACTGCGCGATAGACCCCACTGCGGGTGTGAAAGTAAGTGCGGAGGTCGGATACGGAAAGAAGAGGCATCAATCGAAAGGGCTAATTCGGCTAGGGCGCAGGGTGAGCTACCGAGATTTCGAGCCTCGGCGCAAGCGGAGAGTGGAGAGAAACGCCGGGCTTACGCGCCGGGTTTGTAGACATCAGCATACTCCGCGCCGCGCCGCTTGTAACGTTTGTGAACCCAAAAATATTGTTCGGGCGCACGCCGAACTTGGGTTTCGATGAACTCGTTGACGCGGATGGCGTCAGCGGTGTGGTCGCCGGACGGGAAGTTTTCCCAGGGGGCGAACGCCTCAAGTTCGTAGGACCCATCGGCCAGACGGCGGGCGAAATAGGGAATGATTTGGCACCCGCTCATCTGCGCGATGCGACTGGTGGCGACGTTGGTGATGGCGGGTTCGCCAAAAAACGGCAGCACTTCGGACATTTTGGTGCGCTTGCCTTGGTCAGGCGCATACCAGACGAGGTAACCCTGTTTGAGGGTGCGGAGCAGGGCGCGCAAATCATCGAAATGGATGGCCACTTTGAGCCGTTGTTCGCGAATCCGCCGCATAATCGAGGCCACGACCGGGTTGTTGGCGTCGCGGTAAAGCGCGGCAAAAGGAATCTGTTCGTTAATGATGCGAGCCCCAAGCTCGAGCAGAGTGACATGTCCGGTGACGACTAAAGCGCCGCGACCGTTGGCAAGGGCGTTTTGGAAATGCTCGATCCCCACGATGCGGTATCGCGGCAAACGATGCGCTGGCGACCACCACGCGGTGCAGGTCTCAAACACCCCGAGGGCGAGGGAGCGGAAGTGCGCTTTGGTGAGGCGTCGGCGTTCTGGCGAAGAAAGCTCGGGAAACGCGAGCTTGAGGTTGATTTCGACCACCCGGCGACGGACGGGAATGAAGTGGTAGACGATGAACCCGAGCCCGGCGGCGAGTCCTCGTTTGGCGAACCACGGCAATAGATTCAGCCCCCAAAACAGGCCCATGGCGGCCCACATGAGCCAGTGGCGAGGGTGACGGAGATGGGAAGATTCGCTGCGACGACTCACGGGAAAAGGAATAAGCACAACTGGCCCTAGAGCCCTTGCCAAGAATTACGATCGTAGCCGAAACGTTCGAAGTCACAGGCGTAGAGTTGATAGACGCGTTCGGCCAAGGCGGTCGTGTAGACGGGTTGGGCGATTTTGCCACTGGCATTGGTGGGACGCGCGAGTTTTTGCTCCACCCACTCACGGGACAATCCGGCGAGGGCCAAGGTGTCAGCCATGCCGGAAACAAACTCCGTTTCCATCTGGTAAATATGGCGGTAGTTCACGTGGTCGGTCAGCAAAACGGAGCGCTGGGTGTCCCAGTGCTGGTTGCGAGTTCCTTCGGATTGCGATTCGATGAAGGTGATGAACGAATCGAACGGAAACGGCGCATCCTCGGTGGCTCCCGGAATGCCGCGCTCGGCGGCGAATCGGCGGAGTTTCGGCACAAACTTGATCATGCTGCGGGGATACTGTGGAGCGTGGAAGCCCTTGACCAGTTTGTCGTTCCAGGCCGAGAGGACCCGCGAGTAGGGATTGCGCACGAAACACCGAAAATCGTAGTCGGTTTGGTGGTTGAAGGCGTGCCAATAATCTGCGGGCGGAGCGGTGGTGTAGCGACGTTTCGAGCTCATTGGCCAAAGGGGGCCGAGCAGGGGTTTGGCGCCCTGTTGACGCAGGCCCTCGACCAGGATGGCGCGGAACGCGGAAGACCCGACTTTCGGATTTAGCAGCACGCCCAACTTCAGATCGCGGCGGAGATAACACTTGTAGGGACTAAAATGCGGCTGCCGAAAGAGGGTCCAAGCTGAGGACGGGGACGCGGAAGCGGGAGATGAATGATCGACGGACACAGAGTTGAGCGGAGGGTGCGCCGAAATTGGTCTGCCCGCGACGCGAGGGCCAGCTTTGATTGAGCGATGAGATGGAGTGGATTCGGGTTGGCAACGATCCGTTCACCTCTCTTTGTTGGAACTCTTTTCCTCCTGCCATGATCGATCCGAAACTCCTCCGTGAAGCTCCCGACACCCTGCGTGCCGCGGTCGCCAAGAAACATCTCGATGTCGATCTCGACGCCGTTCTGGCCCTCGATACGCGGTGGCGGAGCGAATTAGCCGAAGTCGAAGCCCTCCGCGCCGAGCAGAAATTGGTCAATGCCGACATGGCAAAACTGCCGAAGGGCACCCCCGAGTTTTTCGCCAAAGTGGCCGAAATGAAAGCGCTCAAAGAGCCGTTGAAAGCCAAAGAATCGGCCCTCAAGGACACCGAAGCGGCTTGGCATGAAGCGATGCTGTCGTTGCCCAACGTGCCCCATGAATCGGTGCCGGAAGGGCGCACTGGCGACGACAACGTGGTGTTCTCGACTCACGGCGACGTGGCCGCCGTGTCGGCTAACGCGAAGGCGCATTGGGAAATCCCTGGATTCGAAAATCTCTTCGATTTCGGACGCGGTTCGAAGGTTACGGGGGCAGGCTTTCCTTTCTATATCGGGGATGGGGCGCGAATCGTCCGAGCGCTCTTACACTTCTTCTTGGATGAAGCGGGGCAGGCTGGATACACCGAGGTGAATCCGCCGATCTTCGTGAACGAAGCGAGTGCCACGGCCACGGGGCAACTGCCCGACAAAGAGGGACAGATGTATGAGACGGTGGTGGATCAACTTTATGCGGTGCCGACCGCGGAAGTGCCGCTAACGAATTTCTTTCGTGATGAAATCTTGGCTGAAGGCGATCTGCCGGTGAAGCGTTGCGCTTACACGCCATGCTTCCGTCGCGAGGCAGGGAGCTATGGGAAAGACGTGCGCGGGCTCAACCGGCTGCACCAGTTCGACAAAGTCGAGCTACTGAAATGGGTGCATCCTTCGCAGAGTTATGTGGAGTTGGACGCGTTGCGCGACGATGCGGAGCGGTTGCTCCAGAAACTTGGATTACCCTACCGGGTGTTGCTCATGTGTGGCGGCGACCTCGGCTTTGCCCAAGCGAAGAAATACGACATCGAAGTCTGGTCGGCGGGACAGCAACGCTGGTTGGAGGTGTCGAGCTGTTCGAATTTCGAGACTTTCCAAGCGCGGCGGGCGAAGATCCGTTATCGTCCGACCGACGGAAAACCGGAACTCGTGCACACCATCAACGGCTCAGCCCTGGCGGTGCCCCGGGTCTTGGCCGCGTTGCTCGAAAATAATTTGCAAGCAGATGGCACTGTGAAGTTGCCGGCGGTGTTGGTGCCGTATTTTGGTCGCGATACGGTCAATTTTGCTTAAAAGGGAGCCAGCCGTTGCCTCTTATGCCCGTCGCACGGCTTAGCCTCTGGCAACGCAAGGCTTCG
>CAXBOL010000358.1:0-5587 GCA_963977295.1 uncultured Opitutaceae bacterium | reverse complement strand
CTATCGACTGCGTTCCCAGCGCTGGGACCTTTTATTTCCAAGACACACCCTAATTCATTCGGACTGCGGTATCAGTGCAGTCTGGCGGTGAGGCAGATGCGGACGGCCCAGCGGTCCGTCCCTACCTTGGAATCATCCCAGCGAGATCCACGTCCCTTCGGCGGTGAGGATCTTGGCTTGCGGTTGCGCGGTGGGAAATGACTGCAGGATTCGCTGCGCCTGGTCGGGCTCGCTGACGGCCAACGCCGTCGACAACGCGTCGGCGGTCATCGCATCGCCGGCGATTACGCTCACGCTGCGCCAGGTTTGTCGGCTCAATCCATCCCGCGCATCCACTAAGTGGTGACGCCCGACGGCCGCGTAAAGTTGACCGTAGCCCCCGGAGGTCGCGATGGCACGATGGGCAGGTAAGTCAAACACGCCCGCCAACTCGTCGGCATCCCCATCGGGTGAACGCACGCCCACCCGCCACGGGCGATTTTCCGGATGCGGCCCCAGGGCTCGTTTTTCTCCCATGTCGACCAATGCGGCGGTGTAGCCGTGCTCCGCTAGGACGGTTGTGATTCGGTCAGTGATGTAACCTTGCGCGACGCCGTTGAGGGTCACGGCCATACCGGGTTTCGTCAATTGAACCACCCCTCCCTCAATCTCCAGCGCTCGGTAATCAATTCGTCGCCGGGCGTCTTCAATTTCCTGATCGGTGGTGACGCCACCCGCCAGCACCTCGCAGAGGGGATGGACCGTGACATCGAACGCACCGGCCGTAATTTCGCTGACGGCCCGAGCGAATTGCAGCACTTCAATCAGCTCCGCTGGGGTATCGCGCAAAACCCCGTTCCGATTTAATCGGCACAACGCCGAGTCATTTTGGTAGAGGCTGAAATTGCGCTCGAGGCGCAGCATCTCTTGTCGGCATTTTTCGAATACACCACGGGTATCCCCCACTCCGTAGAGGTCGATGCCCACCTCTCCGCCCAGCGCGATGCCTCGCCAACGCTGAGCGGTTAATTCCGGTGCCCGCTCCGCCCGGACCTGTCCCCAGCAGGCGAACGCCAGTGACTGCACTGCCGCGATTTTCAAAAAACGTCTGCGCGAGGAAGTGGCCATCAGGGGCGTCGTTTGATGCGCCACGCATACCACGTGCCGCTCACCGTTAAGAATATCAGCGCCACGGCCGCAAGATCCACCACCCAAACCCCGAGACGGCCAAAAAAGCGACCGGAATGCAGGTCGAGAATTACCCGATTAAACGTCAGCCCGTCCCCGCGATTTGCTCGCAAGATCGGTTTTCGTATCGGCGCGGGAACTTCCGCAGGTTCACTCCACACCACCTTTTTTTCCGCCGCCAGGGGAGACCACGTCAGCAACTCCCCATCACTCGCGTAGCGTCCCGTGGTGGTCTCGATCACGACGGGAGAATCGCCGGCCAGGCGCCCGAGTCGACGCGGGGTGCCGTCGGGCAACGAAGCGGAACCCAGTCGTTCCACCAGATCACCAGTTGACGCGAGCACCCAGAGTTCGTCGGTCAGAATCAACGTCATCGACGGCTCGTAAGTTTGCGCGCCCCGCACCTGCGTCGCACGTCCCAGAAGTTGAGTGTTCCACAACAATTGACCGTCCCACCCTACGACCCAATCACTCCCGACCGAAAACCCGATCGGTTCACCGTCCAGCGAGATGTCATACCAGTCGTAAATCCAGTCCGCGGTGACTGGCTTGCGATCCAACCCCAAATACTCCGTGTGGTTGAGGGCGATTCCGGTCAGGACGACCCCCAAAAACACCACCGCAAACCCGAGTCCCAGTCGCTGATGCCACGCCCACCAACGGGGACGTCGCACCGGACGATCACTTTTAAGCGGGGACGGGACAGAGCTCATGAGGGAGGCAAGGCTTGCACGCGCCGATCAAAATACAACGCCAAGCGACCGAGTTTGCGCAGTGCATTCACGGATAACGTCGCGCCGGTGATTCCATCAATCGGGGCATCCAACTTCGTGCCATCACGCAACGTCACGCCCTTGAACTGATCGGTAAAAAACGAATGCCGCACTTCCCAACCATGACTCTCGCGGTAGACCAACACCTGCAATTTCACAATCGCCCCCGCTTCGACCACGATCCCGGTGGTGATCGGCTTCACCTTGCCAATTTCCTCCAAAATCCAGGCCGTTCGGTCCTCACGTTGCCAATACCGGAGTCGCAGCCCCGCGTAGTTGTGGTCAAGAATTTGCATCACTTCGGCTTGCACCTCCGCCGTCAGCCACAGTCGCTTGGGTTCACCCGGCGTTCCATCCGCGAAGGCCTCGGCAATGAAGGCACTGGGGGAAAGATAAACCTCCTCGTCCGACTCCGCGGCCCACGCCCCATTCCAGCCGCATCCCGCGAGGGAAACCAGCAGGATAATCCGGGAAATGACTTGGCCTGGAGAGGTCATGGCAAGGGTGCGACGACTGCCCCGAGCGCCTAAAAATGATAACCAACGCCAAGACTGACAGTCTCGTCGTCGGCTCCATTGGCAGGACGCGCGAATTGAACGTCAGCCTTCAAAACGACTGACGCGATTGGCCAGTAGTTTACGCCGAGGTCGAAATACTCATTGGCCGACGAGACCGCATCGCCGGCGGCCAAATCGTAACGACTGTAACGACCGAAAAAGCCGACCTCGCCGCGTTCCGTTTCGATGCGATAGGAGGGTTCCAAATAGAAACCACTTTGCTGATCCCGGCCCAACGCCGCCGGCGCCGTGCCGCCCAGGGTCCATTGCGCATAAAGCGCCCGAAAGCCCAAGGGGCCCTGCCGCCAATCCGCATGAGCCGTGACCAGCACCGCGTCGATACTTTCGGCCAAGGTGCCTTGCGCCAAGTCTTGCTGGTATTGCGCACTGACTGCCAGATCGAGTCCGGGAATTCCACTGTAGCGCACCCGCGCCGTCGCCGCCCCGCTTTCAAACGAGGCCTCGGCCACCTTCTGCCTTCCACTACGGATATTGAACGCGCTTCCTCCGGTCACCGGAGTCTTTAGCCCCGAGTGCAGGACACCATCAAAGCTCCATCCGCTGGCGGAAACATGGGTCAGTCCGACCCCACCCTCCCACCACGTGGTGGGGATGATATTGCTTTCCACCCGGTTCCGCTCGACACCATAGAACGTTGCCGGCTCGTGGGTTTCGTTCAGGAGACCGATGGGCAAAAGAAACAGCCCCGCTTTGGCGCGATTGGAGTCGTCGAAATCGAATTCGACGTAAGCTTGCTCCAACTCAACTTCGCCCGGTTTGCCGTCACCGGCCAACGAATGTTCGAGTTCGACCTCGGAAAACATGCGAATCGAATCCGAAAATTCGTGCCCGACGAAGAGCACCCAACGGTGGAAATCAATTTCACCATCGCTGCCCAACTGCGCATGCAATTCGCCATACCCCCCCAAACTCGTGCGATCATACCACCCCTTAACCGAGCTACCACCGCCACTTTGCCGGTCAGCCAACGTTTCGACAAACGCGCTGGTGGTTTCGATTTTCGCGTCGGCTTGGCGCACCTGAGTTTCGGTGTAGGCCAGCTTGGTTTCAGCTTGCTCCGTGCGAGCTTCCGCCGCGGCGACCCGCTGGGTCAACTGCGCGATCTGCTGCTGCTGCGATTGAATCACCGCCCACATCTCCTCCGGAGAGGGAAGGCCTGCAGTCCATGCGGTGCTGACACTTGCAAACAAGGGTATTCCCGTAGCCAGAACACGTCGTAACGGAGATGAAAAAGGTAAGAAATCGAATAGGCTCATGATATTGATACTCAGTCTTAATAGAAGACGGGACACCAAATCGGCGATCTCGCAACTCCGTCAATTTCTTTTTGCGCCTAAGTCTCATTCTCACTTAAGTCTCATTCTAATTGGAACCCACTCCACCGGGTTCATCGCGCGCAAGCGCGCTCCTACCCAAGCAATCCACTGCGTAGTGCCGCACTCTTCACGCCCCCTGTAGGAGCCGTGCTTGCACGCGATTCCATCTGCCTCTCCGCGTTCCCAACAAAATCGTTCTCATACTCGCTCTCGTTCTCGAATAAACCCTGCGCCACCTCGTCAACCCCGGACACAGCCACTCCACCGAGTTCATCGCGCGCAAGCGCGCTCCTACGCAATCGACCCGCGTAGTGAGGCGCTTCAGCCCGCACTTTTCGGTCCCACCAATTCTCTATCCATCAGCAAGTCCACTCCACTGCGGCATTCGCAAGCGAACGCCCTACTCCAGAACCACTCCACCGGGGGCCCGGGGTCAGCGACCCCGGCTACAACCACTCTGACGTTGTGACCTCGGTGTCCCAATCCACCACGTCGTCTTAAACTTAAACCTTCCAACTTAAACTGGCGCGAAGTGCCCCGGTCCTCTGCGTCTTACCGCCTTTGCGTTAAAAGCAGTCCTCCCACCTTCCCTCTTTCATACTTTCCCACCTTCCTACCTTTCACTGGCGCAGCGCCTTCCTTCCTAAAAATCCTGCAAGTGACCTTCTTCGTTGCCGAAATCCGGGCAAAAATGACTCATGACTTCACCTGCCAAATAAATGGAGCCCGTGATCACGACGGTTCGTTCCGGGCAAAGTCGCCCACAAGCGGCCGGATCGTCAAAGAGTTCAGCCACGTCACTATCAAAAATCTGACCTGAAAATTGGGAAGGAATCAGACTGCGCAACTGCTCAAAACTGCAGGCCCGGGCTTGGTGGGGCACCACGAGATGAATCTCATGAGCATAACGCGCGACGACCTCGAGAAGCGGCCCCGCCCGGGCGATGCCTAGGCATCCGACCACCACGGTCGGCTTCTGACCCGTGACGCGGATCAATTCAGCCAAATTAAAATCGAGACCTCTCGCGCCTTCCGGATTGTGTGACGCATCCAGAATGTAGGATTGTCCCCCGACACTGAGTCGTTGCCAGCGCGCAGGCCAAGTCGCACTGGCGAGCCCTCGTTTGATCACCGCCTCATCAATCCCCCACTCCGGGGGCAATGCCCGAGCCACCAAAGTCGCGGTCGCCGCGTTCCACTGCTGAAAATCTCCCTCCAACGCCGTCTCGGGGTAATCGGCCAAGACCTCACCGAATTCCTCGCGCACGGAAATCACTTTGCATCCCAAGTCAGACGCTCGACGGCGAATCACCACCTCTGCCTCCTCGGGCAATCGTCCAATCACGACCGGAATGCCGGGCTTCAAAATTCCGGCCTTGGCCTGCGCGATCTCGCCGAGCGTGTGTCCCAGCATTTCGCAGTGATCCAGCCCGATTGAGGTAATGGCGGTAATCAAAGGCTCCACGATATTAGTCGCGTCAAGTTCGCCCCCCAGCCCTACCTCGACCACCCCCACATCGCAGTGCTTGCGGGCAAACTGGAGAAAAGCCATCGCCGTCATGAATTCGAAAAAACTCGGGTGATTATCTTCCCCCGTCTCCCCCAACGCATCCGCGATGCCCTTCAGTTCGCGGGTGAACGCCACGATTTCGTCCTCGGTCAGGCGATGACGGTCGACCTGCACCCGCTCGCCTAACCGCACCAAATGCGGCGACGTGTAGAGCCCGACATGCATTCCCGCCGTGCGCAGGAT
>CAXBOL010000357.1:0-5589 GCA_963977295.1 uncultured Opitutaceae bacterium | reverse complement strand
AAAGTCACCAAGCCGGTAAGAACGCAAAGTTAAGCAGTTTGATCACTCGCTGCTCAACTCCGCGGCTCCGCGACTTGGCGTTAAAGTCTAAATCCAAGCGGCGATTGGTAACAATGGAGAAGAGGAACGATCGGAGAGGCTCGTTCGATTACATCGCGACCGCTCTTTCCAGCATGTAGAGCCAGAGCAAGGCAGACGTTCCTGGTCGAACAACGAGACGTTGTTGCACGAACCGAAGCGGGTAGGCATTGGACGCCGTGACCCAAGGTGCGTTGGTGCCCATGTCTGATACCGATTCACCGAGATAAATTCGACCTCGGATGGCCCGGATTGAGGCGATGAAGTCCGCGCGCGGAATTTCTTGTTCAATGCCATCAATGCGTAGCAGAACGTGCGTGCCCGGGGCGCGAAGATCCACGATCGCGGCGTAGGGATTACCCACTTCGGAGTGTTTTCGCTGATCCATCGGGTTGATGATTTTTCCTTGAATGAGGTGGTCACGAATCGCGACTTTTGAAAAAGGGGTCCTGCGAAACGGAGCCTTGGGTGAGGTCGTTACACACCTGCAAATCTTCGTCGATCAACTGTCGATGGAGCACCAACAGATCGATGAGATGACAATCCATGAGGGTTTGCAAGGCGGCCAAGTAAAGCGGCTCTCGCATGTGGATGCGGTCGAGCAGGCTGCGCACAAGTTGAGGGTCCCGAATTCCGGCAATAGGGAACGTGCCAGCTTCGAATACGGTGGCTATCTGACGTGCGATGCGATGGGCCATGGGGGACTCCAGCAGAGTATCGAGAGTCTCCCGATGCACCGGCGATATGTTTCGGATCTTCCCGGATAACACGTTCCGTATGTCTTCCAACCAATGATGGGCGATGGCTTTGGCGGGAGTCGCGATGTAGTAAATCCGCCAAGCGCCATCGCCAGATGGGCCGACTTTGAACGGGAATGGCGCCGTCTCCAACAATGCGTCGCTGAGGACGCGGGCGTCTTCGTCATCGTTTCCATGGGCGAACAAAGCCCAGAACCCCGGTGCGATCTCTGATTCGGCGTCGATATCTTCGATTTGTTGATCGATGAACTGCAGGAGTCGGTCCTCACCGGCAGCCAAAGCGACAGAACTCAGAGCTTGGAAAGTCGGGGTAGTGGTTGAGGTCATATGATATAGGGCGTATTCCCTATACAAAAGGGGTCATTACCTCAGCCTAAAAGGACCTATTCACCGAATTTTGTGGGTATAAGGCATTTTATTTAACGAAAGTCATTGGGGTTAACCGTGCTTTCGGGGGCGATATCGAACCAATGGTAGGCTTTTTGTCGCAGAAAATGGGCGCCTGAGCGTTGGACTGGCGGTCTTCGTCGAGCCGGGATTGCGTCAACGGTGGCGATTGACTTAGAAAAGGATCGTGGTCGTCGACTCGTTGTCTCTCCGTTTTTTTTTCGGACTCTTGATGAGTTTGATAAACTGGGGATGTCGGTCGACGCAGGGACTGTCGCCGGAGGCGCAGAAAATTAAGGAGGACACCTACGACTACGTTTACACGACTGATAGTCGAATTCCTCAGAAAGTTCGGCGAGGCGCCGAGCCTACCCACAATGCGGGAGTAAGTCCGGTGGCGATATTGGAGGGGGAGCAAGCGAAGGCGATGTTGAGGAATAGTCGGCCTTAAGGAGGTGAATACGTCGTGCCGGTGCCGGACCTCCCCGGCGGCGGATCAAAAATTGGATCGCTACTCGGTCATGGGACAGTTGATTAGCCGGGGCTACCTCACCCCATGAAAAAATCGATTTTTTGGCCCCTTCTAATTTGCACCCTTGCAGGTCCCTTACAGAGTGAAACTGCGTCCGGATCTGAAGTCGTCTTCATCGATCACGAAGCTATGACCGCGGCGTTTCAGGTCGGTCAGCGTCTTGTGGCCAACAAAAACTATAACGTTTCGGCCAGTCGGCGGGATCAAGTAGGCACGGCTGAAATTCACGATAACGTGACGGATATATTCTATTTCATCAGTGGCACGGCGATCTTTGTTACCGGCGGCAGCTTGGTCGATTCGCGTCAGACGGGACCAGGCGAGTGGCGAGGTTCGAGCAGTGAAGGTGGGATCGCCCGAAGCGTTGCTTCAGGAGATATGATTGTGGTGCCGAAAGGCACGACGCACTGGTTTTCGGCGGTAAACGGGGTGATTCAATATTACATCATCAAAGTCACGGATTAGGTCTGTAGGGCAGTAGTTTGTCACCTGAACTATTTCGGATTTATCACAGAGCCGAGCCGGAGTTCCGAGCCCGAGATCACAGAGAAAAGACAGGCTGGATTTCAAAACTGGTTTGGACTCTGTGTCCTTTGAATTGGAGCGCTGTGCTCTCGGTGACCAAAAAAACGGTCAGGTCAGAGATAGGCCGATCCGAAACGTCAAGTCTTACAGCACACTGGCGCTTCGTTGCGGAAATAAGCGCCATTCTTGTCGGGGCACTTATGATCTGGGGCTGGAGTTGCCGGGGAGGGCAAGCGCGGCGGGCACTCCTCCCTCTTCGTCGCCTTGGTCGCAGCCCAAATCGCTCTGCCGAACTATCGTTTGTTTCCGCAATCAAGCCCTAGATTGCAGAAGTTTGATATGGGTCAAGGCCGAGAGGTCTGTTCTGGTTTAGAGTCTAGAAGGAATCCAGCGATTCGCTCCTCAACTTAATTTTCTTATCAGATGTCCTCGTCTTCATCCCTGTCCGCAAAGCCCGCGTCTCTTTTCGAACGTCTGGGGGGGCGGGAAAAACTCCGGTTTTTACTCAAACATTTTTACGCCGATGTGCGGCAGCATACGTTAATCGGTCCGGTATTTGGTGCCCATATCGAGAATTGGCCCGTCCACCTGGAGAAGATCGGTGATTTCTGGTCCGGCGCCACGGGAGGACCTCCGCTCTATCAAGGTCCCATGCCGTTTAAGCATGTGCCGCTCGGATTGACGGAGTTGCATTTCGAAGCCTGGCTGGACCTGTGGGAACGCCATTGCCGTGCCCATTTGGCACCGCTCGAAGCTCGTGAGCTCATCGCCATCGCCCATGGCATCGGACAAAGATTGAGGGAGATCATTTCGATGTATGGTGCCAGTTCGAACGGATAAGTTTCTTTGTGATGACGACCGAATTGCAGCTTCGTGCGACAGGACCCGAAAAAATCAGGCTCATTTTTGTGCTTCTGCTCTGGGGCGCTGCCGTGAGCGCAGCAGAAACCTGGTCAATTGAGGACCTCGAATTGACGATGATTTGGGTCGAGCCCGGTGAGTTTTTGATGGGGAGTCCGCCGGATGAGGCGGCGCGAAATCAAGCCGAAGGGCCGCAAACCCGAGTGACCATTAGCCATGGCTTTTGGTTGGGTCGAACGGAGGTCACTCAGGCCCAATACCAACACGTGATGGGAGACAATCCGAGTGCCTTTGAGGCGGTCGGACCTGATGCCCCGGTGGAGCGGGTTTCGTGGTTACTCGCGATGGAATTTTGCGAAAAATTAAATGCGACGGAAGAGGCGGCGGGACGATTGCCGGAGGGGTTTCGTTACACGCTGCCAACGGAAGCCGAATGGGAATACGCCTGCCGGGCCGGAACGACGGGGGCCTACGCGGGAGGTTCGAATATGTCTTGGGATATCAGTAACAGCGCGGAAACCACGCATCCGGTGGGATGGAAAGCGGCCAATGCTTGGGGGTTCTATGATATGTCGGGTAACGTCCTGGAGTGGTGTTATGATTGGTATGGGGATTACCCGGGCGGGGCCGTGACCGATCCCATGGGGCCACGGCGAGGCTATTATCGGATTGCCCGGGGAGGGTGCTGGCGCATGGAAGGGCACGTCGGGCGGTCGGCGTCTCGAGCCGGTGGCTCCGCGGGGCGGATCGACTACACCTTGGGGTTTCGATTGGCCCTGCGTAGGATGGAGTAATACCATCAGTTCGATTAAATTAGACTAATTTTAACGCAAAGTCACCAAGCCGGTAAGGCCGCCAAGATAAGCATTTGAATGACTTGCCTCTCACCTTTGCGGCTCCGCTACCTGGCGTTAAAGTCTAAATCCAAGCGGCGATGGGTATAAGGCATCGCGGGTTGGACGGGGTAAGTGTGGGCTCGTAAAGCCCGACCGCGGTCAATCCGACTTCGACGATTGCAGGTGCCGATATTCAGCGTGGCGGGCCAGAAAAGTGGTGGCGTAGCTGCACTGACTTTCCACCGTTCGGTCTTCTTTTGCGACCCAATCGAGCAGGGTGCGGGCCAAAGTCGACGCCACCCCGCGACCACGCCAGGCGGTCGGCACAAAAGTGTGGGTGATGATCACCGTGTTGCCTGCCAACTCGTAGGTAATTTCGGCAGTGTCGTCGGTTTCGATTAGCGCGAACCGCAGGTTTTGAGGTTGGTGGACGACAGCATTCATACTCCGAATTATCCGACCCAATTGCGGGCGTTGTGGAAGAGTTTCATCCAGGGGGAATCTTCGGGCCACTCGGTAGGAGCCCAACTCATGCACGCGGAACGGAACACGCGCTCGGGGTGAGGCATCATGATGGTGACACGCCCAGTCGTGGTGGTGAGTGCGGTCATGCCCAAGGGCGAACCGTTGGGGTTGAGGGGATATTTCTCGGTGATCCGATGATGTCCGTCGACGTAACGGGCGGCGACCTGACCACTCGTGCTGAAAGCGAGCGCAGCATCCGCATGGGCGAACTCCGCGTATCCTTCGCCGTGGGCCACGGCGATGGGGAGCACGCTGCCTTCCATCCCGGCAAAGAGCACGCTCGGGCTCTTTTCGATTTTGAGGGAAACGTAACGACCTTCGTAGCGTTCACTTTGATTTTGCACAAAGTGGGGCCACGCTTCGGCGCCGGGGATGATAGATTTGAGATTGCTCATCATCTGGCAGCCGTTGCACACGCCGAGGGCAAAGGTATCTTCGCGGTCGAAAAACGCTTCAAATTGGGCCCGGGCGCGGTCGTTGAACAGGATGCTTTTGGCCCAGCCTTCACCGGCGCCCAGGACATCTCCGTAGCTGAAACCGCCGCAGGCGGCGAGGCCACGGAAATCATCGAGGCGAATTCGACCTTCCAGAATGTCGGACATATGCACGTCGACGGCGCGGAAGCCGGCCCGATCAAACGCTGCTGCCATCTCGACCTGACCATTCACACCTTGTTCGCGGAGGATGGCGATGGGAGGGCGGGTCGAATTGTTCACCTTGAAATTCAAGTCGAACGTTACGATGGGGCTGATGCCGGGGTCGTTGGTCTGGAGTCGGAGATCACGCTCCTGGTCCGCACAAGTTGGATTGTCGCGCATCGAGGCCATGCGGTGGGTCACGTCGGACCATACGGTCCGCAACGAATTCAGATCTTCGTGCAACAAGGTTTTTTGCTGCTGCACGACTCGGAAAGAGTAGTCGGTATTGATGGCCCCGATCCGGGTAGTGCAGGCATCCATGCCATAAGCGCGGAGGACGGAATTGACGTGATCCAAGTCGGCGGCGGCGATTTGGATGACCGCGCCCAGTTCTTCGGCAAACAGCGCAGCGAAGGGATCGACCCCATCCGGTAGGTGCAAGGTCACCC
>CAXBOL010000356.1:0-5592 GCA_963977295.1 uncultured Opitutaceae bacterium | reverse complement strand
GGCTTTTGCCGCTGTAATTAGCGAGGAGTGAGTAGCGAGTAGCGCGCAATCCAGATTGCTCGTTCCTCCGCTCACTCCTCGTTTTTGTTTCTCGATTCTGAGTCAGTCATCACTCGCTTTTTCTCAACCCGCACTCCGATTTCATGTCCTCGTTCAAATCCATCCGCGATCTCGATCTCGCCGGTAAACGCGCCCTAATCCGCGTCGATTTTAATGTCCCACAAGACAAGGCCACTGGCGCGATTACCAATAATCAGCGCATCGTCGCCGCATTGCCGACGATCAATCACGCGCTCGCACAGGGGGCGTCGGTGGTGCTGATGAGCCACCTGGGTCGACCCAACGGTCAACCCAATCCTAAATTCACGCTCAAACCCGTCGCGACCGAGCTGGCCAAATTACTCGGCCGCGAAGTGTTGTTCGCCGACAATTGCGTCGGCGCCACCGTCGAGGCACAAGCCGCAGCCCTGAAACCGGGCGAAGTGCTGTTGGTGGAGAATCTGCGTTTTCACATTGAAGAAGAAGGCAAAGCCAAGAACGAGGATGGGTCCTCCACCAAGGCTTCACCTGAGGCCGTGGCTGCGTTCCGCGCCGGGCTTTCGAAGCTTGGCGACGTTTATGTCAACGACGCGTTCGGCACGGCCCATCGCGCCCACTCTTCCATGGTGGGAATCGACCTGCCGATCAAAGCGGCCGGATTCTTGATGGCCGCGGAGTTGAAGGCATTTGCCAAAGTTCTCGATCATCCCGACCGGCCTTTACTGGCCATTCTCGGTGGGGCGAAAATCGCCGACAAGATTCCGTTGATCAACAACCTGCTCGAAAAGGCGGATAAATTGATCATCGGTGGCGGCATGGCTTACACCTTTAAGAAGGTGATCAATGGCATGGAAATCGGCAGCAGCTTGTTCGATCCCGAAGGCGCCAAGATTGTGCAAGAGCTCTCGGATAAGGCGAAAGCCAAGGGCGTGGAATTGATCTTCCCGGTCGACTACGTGTGCGCGGACGACTTCAGCCCCGACGCCAATACCCAACCCGCCGACGATGCCTCTGGCATTCCCGCTGGCTGGGAGGGCTTGGATGCCGGGCCTAAATCGATCGAGCTCTACACCGCCGCGATTCTTTCGGCCAAGACCATCATTTGGAATGGACCCGCGGGGGTGTTCGAGTTTGAGAAGTTTGCCGGCGCGACCAAGGCCATGGCGGCTGCCGTGGCGGAAGCGACCGCCAATGGCGCGACTTCGGTGGTGGGCGGAGGCGACACGGCGACGGCCGCCAAAAAATTTGGGGTGGCGGACAAAGTCTCCCATTGTTCGACGGGTGGCGGCGCAAGTCTCGAGTTCCTCGAAGGCAAAGTGCTTCCCGGAGTCGCCTTTTTGGAAAGTTGATCGACGTCTTCGATCTTACCTTCATTACTACCCAGAAATTTCCTAATCATGATTCGCAAAAAACTCATCGCCGGTAATTGGAAAATGAACCGGACTTCTGCCGACGCGGCAGATCTCGTTAAAGACATCGTTTCCGAAGTGGGACGTTCCAATGGAGTCGACGTGGTCGTATGTCCTCCGTTCACTTCACTCGAAACCGTTGGCCGGGCCCTCGAAGGCTCCAATGTTCGTCTCGGCGCGCAAAATATGCACCCGGAAGGCAGCGGCGCTTACACCGGCGAAGTTTCCGCCGAGATGCTGCGCTCGCTTTTCACCAGCTATGTGATTCTCGGCCACAGCGAGCGTCGCACGTATTTTGGTGATACCGATACGTTCGTTAACCAAAAGGTTTTGGCCGCCCTCAAAGCGGAATTAAAGCCGATCCTCTGCGTTGGCGAGACTCTAGCCGAGCGGGAATCGGGCTCCACGTTGCGCGTGGTGCAAACTCAACTCGAAGCCGGACTCGAAGGGGTGAATAAGGATCAAGCCACAAGCGTGGTGATCGCGTATGAACCCGTATGGGCCATCGGCACAGGCAAAGTTGCCAGCACCGAACAGGCGCAAGAGGTGCACGCGTTTATTCGCGATCTCTTGGGTAAGATCTTCAGTGTGAACGTCGCGGGTAAAATCCGCATCCTCTACGGTGGTTCGATGAAGCCCGGCAATGCGCCGGAGCTGCTCTCGCAACCTGATATCGATGGGGGCCTGATTGGCGGTGCCGCGCTCGAAGCCCGCAGTTTTGTGCAGTTGGTAGAAGCCGCGCAGGCTGCCAGCTAAGGCGGAAATCAGTTTATCGCAGCGAACGCCCGGTCGATTCTGACCGGGCTTTTGGTGGGGAGCCTTAGCCGGATCTTACTTGAGGCGATCGAGGGCCGCACCGATGGCCGCCAGGTAGGCGGGGTGCCACAGCTCATGATCTGCGCCGGGGACGACCGTATAGGTGCATTGGCGGTAAAAATCCCGGATGGACTCAGCGCGGCGGTGCATTTGCGCGTCCTCCTTGGCTCCTACCAATACATCGGTGGGAATGGCGGCGTTGCCTTCCCGGTAAGAGAACTTCCACCGTTGCGGCTCGTCGTCATCCTCGAGGAAGAATGGGGAGATGGAACCGAGGATCAAATGTCGGGCCTTGGTGGCACCCAGATGGGAGTAAAGGGCGCCGAGGGAAAACCCCATGACGATCTTGCCCGCGGTTTGAAAGCTGACCTGATCAAATACGGCATCCGAGTCAAAATTAGGCTGAGGTGTCGTCCAATCGATCGCCACGAACTCAGATTTCCAGCCGCGAGATTCGACGAACTGAACAAACGGTTTGAAACGTTTTTCCGCGCCGGGCATGGGCGGGGTGATGGTGAGGGTGGGCGTCATTCGGAAAAGTTTTAGACCACCGCGCTGCGTCAGATGTAGGGCAGTGCGATTTTGCCTTCGGAGATACGGCAGTTGCCATTGCCGGTTAAAGCTAAATTTCCGAGTCTCAGAACGAAGAATGTAATCCGCGCACCTTGGGTGGTGTAGCCGGAAGATGAACCCCGAGGGTCGCGATCCTTGGCGTCAGTTATTTGAGTGACCGCCTCGGCCGGACTCGTATCGGATGTTAAACTCTGCGGTTGGAGGTTTCGATTTGGTCGCGCACTTTCGCCAATTCTTGCGCGAGAGGAAGGGGCGAGAATCCCAGTCGAAAGGCCTTGGTGCTATCAAGTGAAACATCGGCCGGCCGCGGCGCGGGCATCTGAACATCGGACTGTCGGGACGGAGTAATGGTCGCGGCGCGCAGACCGAATGTCTGCGCAACCCGCAGTCCGAAATCGTAGCGGGAAACCCGTTCCCGACCGCCCAGATGGAGGATTCCGGATACGGTTTCCAAGGCGAGAAGAAGTCCCCGGGCCGCCGAGGCGCCACTGGTGGGGGAGCGATATTCATCGGTGAAAAGGTTGAGGACGCGTCCCTCGGATAGGTGTCTCAGCATGGGTTGGAGAAAACTCTGCGCGACGGGCCCGGGATCACCAAACATCAGGGGAAGTCGACAAATGGCCGCCCCGGGGTGCTGTCGGACAATTTCGGTTTCGGCGGCAACTTTCTGTTCGCCATACACACTGAGGGGCGAAACCGGATCGGTTTCGGCGTAGGGGGCATTTTTTCCGTCGAAGACCAGATCGGTGGACGTGAACACGAAAGGGATGTTCCGATCGGAGCAGAGTCCCGCCAAGTTCGCGGACGCGGTGACATTCAGTTGATGCGATTCCTGGCGATGCACTTGGCATACATTGGGATCGGCCGCGGTGTGAATGACGGCATCGGGGGCAATGCGATGGAAGAATTGCTGCAGAGCCTCGAAATCTCGCAAATCGATCTTTTCCGACGCTATGCCTGAGTCATCGAGTTTCTGGGAGAACGTGGTGCCGCACACCTGCCAGTCTGGTGAGGCCTCCCGGGCGAGATTCCAGCCCAAGAAGCCGCTCGCTCCAGTGATGAGAAGTTTTTTGCGGGAAGGAGGCATGCGCTGCGAACGGTTCGACGATTAATGATCCGTCCTAGATTCCGCAGTCGGATTGGGTCACAGAGTTCACGGAGATTGGCACAGAGTTCACGGAGCGCGGTTTGTGGAATCGATCGCGAGGTTGGCGCATTCATCCAGTGAATGTCTACTCTCCGTAAAACAGATCCGTAAGTCTCTGTGCAACTCTGGATTGCCTCTGTGCTCTACTGACGAACTTCGTTTTTTAGGTGTGCGACCAGCCGAATGATCCGCAATGGGCGCGATTTAGGCCATCGTTATTCAGACGACGGGCGGGAGCCTGAATTTATGAATTCAGGATCCGGATAGTGACCGGGTAGTGGTAGAGCTCGTCGTCGGCGGCTTTCACAATTCCAATGATGGCGAGCACGAGCGCGGCGATGCCGATGACGAATAGGAGAGGGCCTCCGATTAGAATGAAGGTCAGCGGAATACAGAGCAACGCCCACAAGCAGTAGCTGAGGTGGAAGTTGAAGGCTTCGGCGGCATGAGCTTTGACGGCAGGGTTATCGTCTTTGGTGACCAAGTAGACGATTAGCGGAAGCACGATGCCAACTCCGAGCAAAGCGGAGGCATGACACATCACGGTGAGGAGACGGTGGCCGCTGTCGAGCGAAGCACGAGGAGTAACATTAATGGGTTCAGTCATCTGGATGTTGGTGATAAAATGTTTTTGACGGTCGGGGAATTGAAGAAGAACGATTCTTTTCTGATCTCCATAACCCACCAGTGATCGAAAAGTTGCAGCTGGGTTCGTCTTTTACCCCCGTCCCCTGACTCCAATGTTTAGAAAATCTTGGTTTGGTGTGCTCTGTTCCGCTCTCGCGACCTGCGGCAGTCTGTTTGCGCTCGAGGATCGCAAAACGCCTGAACCCACCGTTATGGTGGCCCCGGCCTATCCTCAATCGTTGATCAAGGAGGCCAAACCAGGCTCGGCCAAAATTTCCTTCGTGGTGGGGGCGGACGGGAAGGTGCACAATGCCAAGGTGGTGTCGGCAGATGATCCTGCCTTTGGTGACTCAGCGATTGAGGCACTCAAAGAGTGGGAATTCAAACCGGTGGTGAAGGATGGAGTGGCGGTCGACAAAAAGGTCACCATGCCTTTCATGTTCAAGCCTTCGGCGGTTGATCTGCTCAACCGGGCGCTGGGACGGCAAGTTTATCGAAAGATTCCAGAAGAGCCGGTTCTGCTTAAAGATTTAGGACAACGCCCGAAGCCAACTAAACGCAGTCGTCCGCAATACCCGGCGAGCAAGAAAGGCAGCGGCGAAGAAGCCGTGGTGCGCATGGAGTTTGTAATTGGTCCGGACGGGAAGACCTATAATCCGGACACGAAAGACGAAGTGGCGCAGGAATTTATCATGGCCGCGATTGGAGCCGTGTCTGCGATGGAATTTGAGCCGATGAAACTCAAAGGTAAGCCAGTATACGTGAAAATGGTATTTCCGGTCAGAATTTCCGAGAATCCCCCTCAAGGGCAGGGGCGCGGAGGTCCTGGCGGCGGTGGCGGAGGCGGCCGGGGTGGTCCCGGTGGCGGTGGCGGAGACCGCTGAGCCAAAACCATGCAATTAAACCACGAATCTCCACGAATCGATACGAATGAAAATCAATCCAAACTAGAAAGAGTAAGAATCCACCAAACGGTGGGTT
>CAXBOL010000355.1:0-5593 GCA_963977295.1 uncultured Opitutaceae bacterium | reverse complement strand
AGACTTTAACGCCAAGGCGCGGAGGCGCAGAGCAATGAAATAAGTGACACAACTGCTTGGCTTTGCGTGCTCATCGTCTTGGCGACTTTGCGTTGAAATTCGTCTATTTAGATCAGGCTGGTGGCCTCAGGCCATAAACCCTACGCGACGCGAAGGACGTTTGCGGTCATCCTTCGTCCGCACCAGTTCCCGGCGCAACCAATCCAAGGCCATGTTGATGGCCCGTTGCTTCACGGTATTACGCGGTCCCGGATAACTCACCCGCTTCGACCACACGCCGTCCGGCGAATAAAGCGCGATAAACATGGTGCCGATCGGGTTCTCGTTGTTGCCCCCACAGGGTCCAGCAAATCCAGTGATCGCCACCCCGTAGTCCGCGCCCAGTTTCTCCGCCGCGCCCGCCGCCATCGCCACCGCACACTCGGCGCTGACCGCACCGTGTTGCAGCAAAATCTCCTCCGGCACGTCGAGCAGCTGCATTTTCGACTGATTCGAGTAACAGACTGAGCCCCCGGCAAAAAACTTCGTGGCCCCGCAAAGGTTAGTGAAGCGCGCGGCCAGCAACCCACCCGTGGCCGTTTCCGCCACGGCCAACGTCGAATCTGCATCGCGCAGGTGATCCGCACAAATCTTCGCCAGCGAATCGTGACCGAAGCCCATGAAGTTCTCGCCCAACAATGCCGCACACTCTTCCGCGATCCGCTGCACTTCTTCTCGCGTCACGTCGGACCTCGCCGCGCTCAATCGGCAGTCAACCTGTCCCTCGTGCGCACAAAACGCCACGCTCAACTTGCCCGCATGGGCGTCGAAAATCGGTTGAAACTTGGTTTCCAACGAGGACTCGCCTACGCCAGCCGTGCGGATTTGCACGTAAGCCTCCTGCGCCGCCAACAATCCGAGTGCCGCCAGCTTCGGCAACACCTGATCGGTAAACATCGGCTGCAACTCGTTCGGCGGCCCCGGCAACATCACCAGCACTTTACCCTCCGCCGCATACCACAATCCCGGCGCCGTGCCGTTGGCGTTGGGCAACACTTCCCCTTCCGCGAAACGGTAGGCCTGTTTCAGATTATTGTCCGTCATCGGACGTCCAAACTGCGCAAAACGCTCCCGAATCGCCTCCACGATCGACTCATCCCGCACCAACTCCTGCCTCAGGGTCTGAGCAATAATTTCCCGAGTGCGATCGTCGCAGGTCGGCCCCAACCCTCCCGTGGTGATCACCACCTGCGCTCGTGCCCAACTTTCCCGAAATTGGGCCCCAATCGCTTCCGCATCATCCGAGATGGTGACGTTTCGCGTCAGACGCACCCCTCGTCGCCCGAGTTCAGACCCAATGAAGGTCAGGTGACCATTCGCCGTTAGCCCGAGTAACAACTCGTCGCCCAGTGTGATGAGTTCATACTCGACGCCTGCGCCCGACGGACGATTTTCGATAGGATTATTGGACTCAGGATGCGGAGAAACCATTTGCTGACCCGAAAACTAGGCTAAACTTTCAGAATATCCAGCCTCGGACTCACTTCGTCTCGATTCACTTGCGAGCGGCCGGGCTTGTCATCCTCTTTCATTATGCCCGCCGATCCCTCCCTTAAAGAAAAAGTCCGCCAATTACCGGACAAACCTGGGGTGTATCTGATGAAAGATCGTTTGGGCCGGATCATCTACGTCGGAAAGGCCAAAGCCCTCAAAAAACGCGTCTCCAGCTACTTCACCCCCTCACGGGCCCACGCCCATTCGCCCAAAATTCGCACGTTGATCGAGATGATTGCCGACTTCGAAACCATCGAGGTCAAATCCGAGCCTGAAGCCCTCCTGCTCGAAGGCCGACTCATCAAACAGTGGCGCCCGCGCTACAATACCGATTTCGTCGACGACAAACGTTTCCTCATCGTTCGCGTCGATCTGACCGAAGCGCTTCCCCGCTTCCGCCTCACCCGCATCCGTCGCGACAGTCACTCCCGCTACTTCGGCCCGTTTCCTCACAGTGGATTACTCCGCAAGACGCTCGCCCAGATGCGCCGCCAATTCGGCGTGCTTCTCGGTGACGCCACCCCCCACAAACTCCCCGACGGTCGCTGGCGACTCTACGACGACGTGCGCCAGGAAATCTACGGGCACGCCAACGAAATCACCCCGGCAGAATACCGGGAACGCGTTGACGCCGCCTGTGAGTTCATCGACGGCAAACTCCGCGAGGAGATGCTCGCCGCCGCCGCCAAACAGGCCTTCGAAAAAGCCGCCGAACTACGAGACGTCGTCTTCGCGCTCGAAAAGACCCTCGCCAAAACCCGCCGCTTCGAGCGCGACCATCCCGTCATTCGCACCGACGCCGACGCGCTCACCAGCCTCCAAACCGCGCTCTCACTCCGCCAGTTGCCAGAGCACATGGAGTGTTTCGACATCTCGCACATCAGCGGCACTTTTGTCGTCGCATCGATGGTGCACTTCACCCATGGCAAGCCCGACAAGGCTCAATACCGTCGCTTCAAAATCAAAAGCTTCATGGGCAACGATGACTTTCGAGCCATGGAAGAAGTTGTCGGTCGCCGCTATCGCCGGCTGCGCGACGAAGGCAAGGTCATGCCCGATCTCATCGTCATCGATGGCGGCCAAGGCCAGATCAGCGCCGCACTCAAGGCCTTCTATGCCCTGGAGGTCGAACCACCCGCGATGATCGGGTTGGCCAAGAAACACGAAACGATCATCTTTGCCGACGAGCGCAAGCCCCTGAATCTCAGTCTTCAGGACCCCGGTCTACAGGTGCTACAGCGCATGCGCGACGAAGCTCACCGCTTCGCCAACACGTTCAACGCCGACCTCCGCTCGCGCAAAATCCGCGAGTCCATTCTCGACGATATCCCCGGTCTCGGGCCTACTCGGCGCTCCGCTCTCCTCGACCATTTCGGCACCCTCGACCGCCTCCGCGCCGCTTCGATTACCGCCATCGCCGAGGCCGACGGCATCGGCCCCAAATTCGCCGCCCAAATCCACGCTTTTCTCCAAACCGCCCGCCCCACAACCTAGTCTTTCCCGTTTTCTTTCTACCCTACCACTCCGTGCCTCACCGTCTCCTCCCTCCCTCACTCGCCACCGTCATCCTTGCTGTCGCCCTCTCCGCGACCACCTCGGCCTTCACGCCGCCTCCGCTCGAGCTGACGCAATTCGCCCAACAACCGATGGTGCGCAATGCCGTCGCGGTCACTATCGACGATCACAATCGCGTCTACGTCACCTCCGTCGTTCGTCGGCAAGCCAATGACCTCGACATCCGTCGCTTCCGGGAGTGGATCGAAAACGATCTCAGCCTGACCTCCGTGGAAGCCAAGGAGGCGCTGTTCAAACGCCAACTCACGCTCGAAAACTCCCCCGTTTACGCCGGTCGCTTCGAAGACACCAACGGGGACGGCGTCTACGACTGGCACGACCTCGACTTACTCGCCGACAAAGTCACGAGACTCGAGGATACCGACGGGGACGGTGTTGCCGATAACTCCCTAAAATTCAACGCCGCCGAAAACTCCACCATCACCGGCATCGCCGCCGGCATCGCGGCCTGGGACAATGCCATCTACGCCACCGTTGAACCCGACCTCGTCCGCCTCACCGACACCACTGGCGACGGTATCTTCAATCATCGCGACGTGCTCGCCCACGGGTTTTCCATCCACATCGGCTACGGCGGCCACAACTTCAGTGGTCCAGTCATCGGCCCCGACGGACGCCTCTACGCCGCCGTCGCCGATCGCGGCATGAACGTCACCACCGCTGACGGTAAGAACTTTAACAACCCGCTCAGTGGGGCCGTTGTCCGCTGCGAATTCGATGGCTCCAATTTCGAGATCTATGCGACCGGCCTGCGCAATGTGCACGAACCTGCCTTCGACTCTTTGGGCAACCTCCTCGGGGTCGACAACGACGGTGACTTCCCCACCGAAAAGGAACGTTTTGTCTACATCACTGAGGGATCCGACACGGGCTGGCGCACGAATTGGCAAAATCCCGGCACCGCCCTCAGCCCGGCCTACCGCGACTTCTTCTTTCTCGCCCGCTTCCCCGGTCGCGACCTCTACGCCTTCCGCGCCGAACTCGATGGCGCCGCCGTCAAAATGGTCGACTCGCACATGGTCAACCAAGGCGTTCTCGCCGTGGGCGTCGACTTCGGTGCCGATGGCGCCCTCTACCTCGCCGACTGGTCGTCCTCCGGCTACGAAATGAACGAAAACGGCGCCGTCTGGAAACTCGATGACCCCACCGATACCAATTCTCCCCTCCGCCGCGAAACCGCCGCCTTGCTCGCGCTGGACTGGAGCCAACCGTCGCGCGCCGCCCTTCGCCAACACCTTGGTCACCTCGACCAACGTGTGCGCATGAAGGCTCAGTTCGAACTCGTCCGTCGCGATGCAACCGACGTGCTCCGCGCCACCGCCCAAGATACCAACGCCCGGCAACTCGCCCGTCTTCACGCCATCTGGGGCCTGGGTCAGCTCATCCGTCACCGCGTTCCCGTATCCACCGATGCGCTCCTTGCACTCCTTGCCGACGCCGATGCCGAAGTGCGTGCCCAAACCATCAAGATCGTCAGCGAAGCCCCCACTCCGACTCCCGAAATTACCACCGCCCTCATCGGGCTGCTTCGCGACAAGTCCGATCGCCCACGCTTCTTCGCCGCCATCGCCCTCGGACGCCTGAAAGCCACCGCCGCAACAACAGAGCTGGTGGCCTACCTCAAACGTGATGGCTCCGACGCATTCCATCGGCACGCCGCTGTCATGGGGCTCGTCGGCACGACCTCTCCCGCCGACCTCGCCCGCCTCAACTCGCATCCCGCCAAATCGGTGCGCCTCGGCGCGATCGTGGCCCTTCGCCGCCTCCATGCCCCCGAAGTCTCCGTGTTTCTCAACGACTCAGATCCGATCGTCGTAGCCGAAGCTGCCAGCGCCATTCACGATGATGAATCGATCCCCGCCGCGTTACCCGCGTTAGCTGCATGTCTTGGCCAGCCAACCGGAGCTCACGAGCGCACCCTCCGCCGCGCGATCAGCGCCGCCACCCGACTGCGCACGGCAGAAAACGCGGTCCGAGTTGCGGAATTTGCCCAAGATGAAACTCAGCCCATGCCGCTACGCTTGCTGGCTTTGAATCAACTGCAAACCTGGCCCCAACCGCCCAACCTCGACTCGGTCGAAGGCCACTACCGCCCCCTCGAGTCCGTGGACCCCACCGCCATCGCCCAGTTCGTAAGCCCCACCCTGCTTAAACTGAGTCAATCCGCCGATCATGCCATCGCCGAGGCCGCATGGACTGCGACCGACACCTTTGATGTCGCGCCTGCGCCGGCTGCATTGATCGTGATTGTAAATCGCGATACCCCCATCGCCGACGCCGCCCTGCAATCGCTTGATCGCCTCAACGTCAGCAATCTTTCGACCATCGCCCAAGGGGCCTTGAAGTCCGCCCACGTCGGCGTCCGCCAACAAGCCCTGCGCAGCCTCGCTCGCGTCGCCCCTTCCGCGTTCACCACGGCCTCGCTCGCCTTCCTCAACGACCCGACCGCCATCGCAGAAACGCGGCTCGCGGTTCAACTCACCGC
>CAXBOL010000354.1:0-5611 GCA_963977295.1 uncultured Opitutaceae bacterium | reverse complement strand
GATTTGGATCAATCGGCAGAATCTGTCCGAGAGCCTCGTGCTCGGGACGGACAAAGATGTGGACGGAGCGCTCTTGGTTTATGGTCTCGACGGGGTGGAGCGCAAAGACCTGTCGGTGCGCGGCATCTTGCGGCCCAATAACGTGGACCTCGCTTATGACATCGCCCTCGGCGATGGGGTGGCGGATCTCGTGGTCGTGGCCGAGCGCCTGGCGCATCGACTGCGGGTTTATCGGTTGCCGGACATGGTGCCGGTCGACGGTGGCGGCATCCCGGTTTTCGAAGGCGAACGTGCCCGCGACGTGATGGGCGTGGCGTTGTATCGGCGTCCTCGTGACGGGGCGTTGTTTGCGATCGTGAGTCGTTCCGATTTCGGCGCACCGACGCAGGGTTATTTGCATCAGTATCGCCTCGTGGATGATGGCACCGGCAAACTGCGCGGACTCTTCGTGCGCGCCTTTGGGGAATGGAGCGGCCGCAAAGAAATCGAGGCGTTGGCGGTCGATAACGAACTGGGATTTGTCTACGCCAGTGATGAAAACTTTGGCGTGCGCAAGTATCTGGCCGATCCGGCTGCGGAAGACGCCGAAGACGAGCTCACGGTGTTGGGACGCGACGGGTTTGCCCGCGATCATGAGGGGATTTCGATCTATCCGACCGGATCGGGCACGGGTTACGTCTTGGTGTCCGACCAGCAAGCCGACACGTTCCGCATCTTTCGCCGCGAAGGCACCCCGACCAATCCGCATGCGCATGAGTTGGTCGGTGCGGTGAAGCTCTCCACCGATGAAAGCGACGGCAGCGAGGTGACCCCCGTGGAGTTGCCGGGATTTCCGGGCGGACTCTTCGTGGCCATGTCGACCGATCGCACCTTCCAGTTCTACGCGTGGGACGACATCGCGAAGGCGGCTAAGTTGAAGCCGTAGTCGGCGTCTTGGCACCGAGGGGATGACGTCGACCGTCTTGCGATTGGGGACTCCTCTCGCCCTAGCCGCGTCGATTCTGCGCCGAGGCGAGTTGGTCTCGAAGCGTGGTTTGATCCCGCTTCGAGTTGCGTTTGAGTTTTCGTTCGCGGGCTTCGTTATCGGAAGCTTGATCGCTGAGCTGCGTCGTGAGTTCCTGATTGGACAAGGTCAACCTAGCAACAGATTCGATGGCGGTGGCGAGCTGGGCTTCCAGTTCGGTAATTCGGTTTTCGGGCATGGAGGCAGTTTAGTTTTCAATCCGATGAATAGCGACGGGTATCTCGTCCGATTGTAGGGTAGTCAGATGGGCACAACTCATTCACGCGGCCGGCGGTGAAGTGATCTCCTTGAGGATTGGCCGACGCGCTGGCTAGCCTCGATGGGCGGTTTCCGGAGTTGGGCGATGATGATCGCTCACCAAGGGGCCCCGTCTTCTCCGGGATACTGTTCGGGAGGGGTGCCATGGGTGGCGACGACCTGCTTGAAGGCGCGTTGCGAGGTGGACTCCTTGACGGCGGTGCAGGTGAGGAGGAAGAACCAGTCGTCGCCGTAGTCGAAGTGAAAAATCATTTTTCGGCCGGTTTTGAAGACTTGGGAGAGCTTGGTCTTTTTTACGCTCCCGTCGTCGGGTTCGCCTTGGCCGATGTCGGCGAAGAGGGTGTAGCGTTCGTCGCTGCGGTAGGGATATTTGAGATTGTTGCAGAATTGAAAGGCGTGGTCGAAGTCGAAGCCGACGGTCTTGATGAGGAATCGGGCCAAGGCGTAGAGCGAGCAGTCGCCGCCAATGGCTAGATCAGCGGTGAAGTCACCGTATTGGATTTTAAAATGAAATTCCTGTTTTAGCGGACGAGGAGACGAACGCGGGCGCCTTGACCCGGCGGAAGCGCGCGAGTCCGGAGTAAGCTGAGCAAAACATCGGGTGGGGTTATCCATGCCGAGCTGCCCCATGGGGGCTTGATTGATGAGATCTATGGTCTCCGCCTCCGAGTCGCCTCGGGCGAGGTGGCATTCCGCCATCCACGCCAAATCGTTGATGGAGCCGAGCACGGCGCGATCATGGCAGCGGGCGAATTGGCAATCCGCCATGGCCGCGAGGATCGCGGAGGCGTGATATTGACCGTGTTCAGCTCGATCCAAATTTTGGTCGATCGCGGTCGCAAACGCGGTGAGCAGGGTTTTGGCGTTGGTCACGCCTCGTTGGGGCACAACCATTGAAAACAACGAGTCGGTGTTGGAAAAAAGGAGGTAGGAAACTCGACCACATTTGAAGGCCCGAACACACCAGTCGGCGATGGGGGTGCTCGCTGTGGGTAGATCCTTTAGGGGGCTAAGTTTGAGCTTGGCGGCGAGTTTCAGGGTCGGACGTAGAATGAGCACGGGTGAATGGGGAAGCGTTTAAAGGGACGAGAGGCGAAACGTGGGAAGGAGAAAGACAACTCTTGGTTGCGAAGTGAAATCTGGTGGATTTTTATTAGTCTACGATGTCTGCAACCGTGAAAATGCACGATCTCATTTTCGAGTTTGATGGGCCGGAAGATTGGCAAGTCTACTTTGATCGAGAGACGGGAACGATTCACAGTTTTGATGAAGATTTGATGGCCCGAGCGGAGGATGCCGAAGGATCAGATCAAGAGGACAATGAGTTCGAAACCGATCACGACTGGGACGAAGAATCTAAGGGTCTCGCACGACTGGTTGCGAGGGACTGGGAATCCAAACGATTTGTGCCTCTGCCCACGAAGTTCGATTGGCACGAATACCGCCGAATGGAAGAATTCATCGATGAAATGGAGCGGGGAGATAAACAGGACCAACTCAACTATGCGATCAGGGGCAAAGGCGCGTTTCGCCGATTTAAGGACGCCGCCCATCGACTTCACGTCATCGACGAATGGTATGCGTATCGAGAGAAATCTCTGGTTCGGTTCCTCGCCGGCTGGGCGAAGGACCACGGCATCACGATCACAGACGAGCCCACGACGGGTGCCGATTGAGTGTGTCTCGACGCGATTCGGCTCTGCCTCAGGGGGTGAGGCGCTCGGGGCAGAGGTCTGAATCAACCGGCGGAAACTCCCTCTGGGCCTCGATCACATCTTACGATCGCTGGCGACTTGGTTGTCTTTGAAGGTGAGGGCGAAGAAGACCATGACGGCGGCGGCGAAAGCGGCAGGGAGCCACCAGAAGGATTGCCATTGGGCGAGCGTGAGGGTGTCAGCGCCGGCGAGGTAGTGGTTAAAGGCCGCCCCGGAGAGCTGGGCGCCGATCAACATGCCTACGCCGTAGGTCACCAGCACGAGCATACCTTGGGCTTGGCCTCGGATCTTATCGGAAGCTTTTTTGTTCACGTAGATCTGACCGGTTACAAAGAAGAAGTCGTAGCAAATGCCATGGAGCGCGATGCCCATGATGATCATCCATGCGACGCTATCCGGAGCGCCCAACGCGAAGAGGGCGTAGCGGGCAACCCAGGATCCCATGCCGACCACGAGCATCCATTTGATGCCCAGACGGGCGAAAAAGAAGGGCATCAGGAGCATGAAGCCCACTTCGGACATTTGTCCGATGGTGAGCGTGCCGGCGATGTTAGTGAAACCGGTCGCGCCGACGAGCAGGGGGGTGTAAGCGTAGTAAGCGGCGAGCGGCACGCAGATGAGGAAGGAGCAAAGCAAGAACACATAGAAGGGACGGCTGCCGAGTTCGCGGAAGGCATCGAGGCCGAGGATTGAGCGAATCGAAATTGGTTGGCCAGCGGCGGCCGGAGGGGTGTGGGGTAGGGTGAGGCAGAAGGCACCGAGGAGGATGGATCCGATCCCCGAAGTGTAGAGCGGCCAGGCGGTGGCTTCGGCGACGGTGCCTAGGATTCGACCCAAGACGAAGGAGATGAACAAGCCGGCTACAATCCAGCCGAGGGTCCCGAAGACACGGATACGAGGAAAGTTCTTCTCCGCGTCCTTGATGTGACTAAACGCGAGCGAGTTGGAGAGTCCCAGTGTGGGCATGTAGCAGAGGTTGTAGATCAGCAAGGCGCCGATGAAGGCCACGTGATTTCCGGCCAGACTCGGCGTGAAGAGCAACACCACGCCCCCGACGATGTGCAGCAAGGAAAGGACTTTCTCCGTGGCGAAATAGCGGTCGGCGATCAAGCCCAAGGCAAACGGCGCGACGATGGCGGCAAGAGGATTAACGGTGTAGGCCCAGTGCACGATGTGGCCCATGCCTTGGTCGGTCATGAAGACGCCGATGGTGGTATACCACGCGCCCCAGACAAAAAACTGGAGAAACATCATGAGGCCGAGGCGGGTGTTAATGGAGCTACTGGTCATGGAGGTCAGGATAGGGGCTGGGAAATGACGGAAGTGTTACCCCTTTGGTTGTCGGTGTTGAGGAAATGGTCAATGGTTTGAGTAGATCGAAGGCGGGTATGCCGCGCGGACTGAAGTGAAACGTTTACCGGCCCGCCGTCGGACGACCCCAGGCGTCGAACTCGACACGGGTGGGGGACTCTTTACGCTTATCGAGATGAGTCCCCTTGACGTTTCCAATGCTGCCGAGCCCCTGCGATGGGGCATCATTGCCACGGGTCGGATTGCGGGAGTCTTTGCCCGAGGGTTGACGCAGTCGAAGCTCGGGGTGTTGCAGGCTGTGGGCAGCCGTTCGGTGGAGTCCGCCCAACGTTTCGGTGCCGCCCATCGCGTGGAGCCGTCGCATATTCATGCCAGTTATGCGGACTTGCTGGCGGATAAATCGGTTGACGCGGTTTATGTCGCGACGCCGCACCCTGGCCATTTGGAGGTCGTCCTAGCGGCGTTGGCGGCGGGGAAACACGTGTTGTGCGAAAAACCGATGGGCATGAATTTGCGCGAAGTCGAAGCCATGCAGGCGGCCGCGGCCGCGGCCAACCGGACGCTTATGGAGGCATGGATGTATCGATGTCACCCGCAGACCGCTAAAATCGTGGAGCTGGTGCGCGACGGTGCGATTGGAACGCTGCGGCATGTGCAGGCAGCGTTTAGTTTTCGGGCCGAGTTTGATCCGAGTGGCCGGATGTGGGGCAAGGCGCTCGGCGGTGGCGGTATTCTGGATGTGGGCGGCTATCCGTTGTCATACGCTCGGTTATTAGCCGGCGTGGCGATGGGGCAGGCGTTTGCGGAGCCGGAGGAGTTTCACGCGGTGGGGCACGTGCATCCGATCTCGGGGGTGGACGAACACACCACGGCTTTGCTCCGGTTTGGAGGGGATATTACGGCCGAAATCTCGTGTGGGGTGGGAGTGCATCAAGACAACCGCGTGCGGATTTACGGCACGGGGGGCTGGATTTACGTGCCGTCGCCTTATGTGATCACCCGGGCGATGGAGTCCTCCAGGCTGGAACTTCACCGCGAGGGCACCGACGAAGTTGAGGTCATCACCATCACACCCGATCGTGGGTTGTATGCCTATGAAGCGGATGTATTTGCCGCCGCGGTGCGGGCAGGTGAGCGCGAGGTGTCGGCGTGCCTGTGGGCGGATACTTATGGAAATGTGGCCGCTCAAACGCGGTGGCGGCACGTGCTCAGCGTCACTTATGACGCAGACGCGTAAGGGAATGTGACCTAGTTCTACTTTGTTAAGAAAAGACTGGCCATTGGGGGCGAAAATCAGACCAAA
>CAXBOL010000353.1:0-5613 GCA_963977295.1 uncultured Opitutaceae bacterium | reverse complement strand
GAATATCCCGTGCCCATCGATCCTCGGTATCGTTCCGGCGAAACCTACGACTGGGTCACCGCCGAATGGCGCGACCATATCTCGTTGACTCTCAAATCCAGGGGAAAAGCCCAAGACTTCACCGTCTACGCGGTGCTTTGGCCCGAACCTAAACTCGGCGGCACCTCCGATCTAAAAGTGTCCGCCAGCGACACCGGCGAACTTGTGGTCAGTCGACCCGACGGCAAAACCGATATCATCACGCTTACGGACACCGCCCTGAATATCCGCTAACCGGATACCCTACTCGCCCCACGAGCCAATCCCATTCGCGTGCGCGAAGGCGTGCAGCTTGCGCGGCAGCCGGACTCGGTGAGCCCGGTGATTTGAGCACGGGACACATGCCGCGTGCCCGACCGGGGTCACCGACCCCGGCAACAGTATTTCGGAAAGCACACGAATAGTCCGATGCACGAGGCCGCCAAGCCAGAGCCCCGCGCTTCCCTCCTCCTGGGAACGCCGAGCCCCAGCTAGGCCGGGTCCCCCCGGTTCAATCCCGCGCCAGCACACTCCCCTCTCCGGTCCGTCAATCCTCCGACCTTCGACTTTGGACTTTCGAGCTTCGACTTTCAACGTTCACCCTCCCGACCTTCGACCTCCACGCCTCCGCATCCCCGGGCTCACCGTGCCCGGCTACAGCCACGCTACCGCGTTCATCGCGCGCAAGCGCGCTCCTACATTAACGGCGTTCAACCGCTGTGGCCGAGGTCGGTGACCTCGGGGCGTTCAATCCAGCGCGAACCACACACACCACGTCCTCCCTCTGCGACCTCCCCGCCTCCGCGCCTTTGCGTTAAACCTCAGCATGCTGACGGCCCGGCGGACGGAAACCATCCGATCCTCCTCCGTTCCGGTCAATTCGTCCTCCCTTTCCGATCCAAAAAGGCCGCCGAGGTTACCCGGCGGCCTTCCCCTGTTATCGGTGCTCACCCCGGTTTGGGCCATTACGCCAAACCAGATTCCGAACCGAAATTATTACTCCAATCGGTAGACCTCCACGATGGCTTGTCCCGTGGCGCCCCCGGCACCTTTGACGGATGCAATGTAAACTCCCGCCGGCAACATCACCATAATCGAAGCGTCTTTGCTCCCCACCGTCAGGGGAAAGGCGCCCAGTGAATTTGCTGTAGCTAAAATATCTGCAGCGTTGGCTTCATCGCTCCAATTATCCCCGATCGCAATCGGGGTCGCGTTTCCGGCAGCCCGAATTTCCAAGACAGGATCGGCCAAAACACCGGTGATATTGAACTGGGCAAGGCCAGGACCCACGCCTCGAATCAGGACGCGCCGAGAACCGCCTGTAATGACAAATCCTGCCGTCAACCCATCTGCACTCACCTGCGTGTTGGTGGATAGATTGGTCAATAGGCCGGTGCCGTTATCGGGTTCAGTTACGGGAGGTTGCACCGTCGCGTAGCCGGCAATTCGCCGAATCTTGCCGTCCCGCTTGGTGGTCATAAAAAGCTCACCGGCCTCGTCTGTGCCGAATCGAAGATCGGTGCGACTTTGGGCGACTTGGGAAAGAAGACTGCGATTCACTCCTCCTACTTTGAGTTGAAGTTCCTTAATCTCTGCTTGTTTACCCAATTCAAGACCATCGGCGTCGACGTAAAAAACTCGACCGTTGGCAATGTCACCAAAGATTAACTTACCGTAGAGTTGGGGGGCGGCGGTGCCACGATAAACCATGCCTCCCGCGATCGCTCTGCCTTCGTCGTGATCATATTGCGCAACAGGATACACATAATTGAAACTCGCGTCATTAGCCGGCAGCGGCAGCACCACATCGGGATCCGTTTTCGGATCCAAGACAAAGGTACCCTCCCGGTTGCTGTAGCCAAAATCGCCTCCCTTCACCACCAGGTTCAGCTCTTCCCCATTCCGCTCCCCGATATCGACCAAAAACATGCGGTCAGGATGGGCCGAATCCCAGAATATCCGGTGCGGATTGCGGAATCCCCACGCGTAAATTTCACCTAGAGTGGCAGGATTACTATCGGACACGAACGGATTGGAGGACGGAATACCGTAGCGCCCGTTGGCGGAATTTGTGCCCATTGGATCGATACGCACGAGGGTGCCATGCACGGAATCCAATCGATGCCCGGCTTCAGGATACCCGCCCGCAACGGCCTCTCCGTCGCCAACACAGATGTAAAGCAAACCGTAGTCTTCGTGCCCCGCGGTGACGTATGGATTAAATGCGATGTCTTGGATGTTGTGAACCTGTTCATGATATTCGACGCGCATGATCTCCCGCCTCGTGCCACTAAATGTCATCGCGGCGGGATCAGTTGCCGTCCACTCCGTCACGACACTTTGAATGTTAATCGACTGAGCAACTGCGCTTGTAAAATCGGCTGGCCCCGACCCCGCCGACTCCGTGTGCGCGGTGTAAAATTTGCCGTTGGTTTTAAATTCAGGATGAAAGGCAAAAGACATGAAACCAGTTCCCAATCGGCTTTGATCAACGAAACGGGGAAATACTGTCGCTAAATCGATGTAAGTCGTCATCGAATCACCCGAAATAACGTAAAACGGACTGTTAAGATCCGCTAAAAACATGCGCTTCGATCCGTCATAAGCCGGCTTGAGCATCGAGAGGCGGGTGCGAGGAGCGCTGCCCGTGGCGGGAGCCGTAAGCCAAGCTTCCACCTCCAGCGAAAGATCACCGGTCACGATTGATTCCGGGATGGGATTATTCTGCGCCGCAAGAGGCGCAACGGCAAATAGGCTGACTCCAGCAACTAAAGCGAAGAAAGGACGAAGCATTAGAGTTAAGATTTGAGATGCGAAAAAAAGGCGGGCGGCCACGAATTACGCAGACCGCCCGCCCGAAATTTTCTTACTAAGAAACGGGACGAATCAGGACGCCTGATTAATCAAGCGTGTAGACCTCGATGATCGCACGACCCGTGCTGCCGGAAACACCGTTGACCTGCGCGGTGTAAACACCGGCGGGCAAGAGCACCATGATGGAGGCGTCCTTGGAGGTGTTTTCGAGTGGGAATGCACCGACGGCCGCCATCGTGGCCTTCATGTCGGCAGCGTTGGACGCGGAACCCCAATTGTCATTGGTGCCCATGGACGTTCCTGCGGCATTTTTGATTTCCAAGGAAGGATCAGCCATGAAGCCGGTCACCCCGAAGCCACCGAGACCAGGACCTACGGCACGCACGAGAACGCGACGTTCAGCCGTCACCACGAAACCAGCCGTGAGCCCCGAGGCGCCGATTTCCGTGTTGGTCGAAAGGTTGGAGAGTTTGCCCGTGCCGTTGGCGGCCGGAACCGAACCACCGCTCAAGTCACCGGAAGTGCCCGAGCCCTTGCTCGGAATCGAGATATTTTCACCCGAAGCGTCTACCCAGATGTTGTCGAACAAAACCGGATTGACCTGCTTGGGGGTGGTCAGGTCACCCGCCGTGGAGCGGGCATAGAACCGATTCTGCGCACCCGTGGATTGGTTACGGAAATCTGCTCCCGTCACCACTTTGGTCGCACCGGTGTAGATCCCGCCTTTGATCCAAACATCGTACGTGTTGGTCGCCACATCAACGACGAACCACGAGTCATACCACGTGTTGATCGATGACGTTGAACCGATGATTTCAGGATAACCCACGGACCCATTGCGGTAGTCAAAAATGCCGTCGATTTCAAC
This sequence comes from uncultured Opitutaceae bacterium, assembly GCA_963977295.1. Taxonomy (GTDB): domain Bacteria; phylum Verrucomicrobiota; class Verrucomicrobiia; order Opitutales; family Opitutaceae; genus Actomonas. Next base: position 1,913 of record CAXBOL010000353.1, on the reverse strand, counting down.
GCGAAGCGCACTCGAAAAGTCACCGTAAGACGCAGGTGCCGCGGTGGGTGAAGTGCCCCAGACGATGTCAACAAGCTGACCGGTTTTGAGAAAACGGGAATAGACCGTGGCTTTTGCCGTAGTTGTTGGCAGGTCAACCCAGAACCAAGCATTGTTGGAGGATGTTGAGGTCGTGATGATGGTGCCGGAATCGAGCCGGATCGCCTTGTTGGCTGCGTTGGTCGGATCTGCGACCACGGAAATAGATCCGTTGCCACCATCGGCAGGGAGAGGACTGGTCGCGAAGCCGACATTGGCAATCGGATTGGCGCCTTCAAAGTCATTAACGAGGGTCCAGGCGGCTTGCGACGCTGGGACGATGAGGAGTGCAAGCACGGCGGCTGCAATATTTGTTTTTTTCATGGTTTTGTTTTGGGGGTGAGTGCAGTCGCCACCGCCATGATGGAGGTGCCGACAAGCAAAAATGGGTGGATTAAAAGGTCACACCGGCGCTTAAGCGGAAACTGCGGGGGGCGTGATAGATTTGGCTGCGGCGGAACTCCGTGCTGCCGTCAAACGCATTGGTGTAGGTCGCCTCCGAGTAGTCCTTCTGGTCGTCCAAAAGGTTGTAAACGTTCAAGGCAAAGCGCCATTGGGAGTCGCCAAACTTCTTGAGGTAAACGAGTCCGGCATCGAATTCGTAACGCACTTCAGTTGGCGGCGTCGGATAGAGATTTTGGCTCAGATCCGCTCCACCCACATTGACGGCGGTCGCCTGAGGACCGGTGAAACGGGCTCCGAAGGTAACCGACAAACGACGGAGAGGGCCATCGACGAATGAGTACTTGGTGAAGATGGACGCTTCGTCTTCCGCGCCCAGAAACAGGTTTGCTCCATTGATCCCACCAGTCGCTTGATCGGCATGCACGATATTTGTGAGTGAAACGGGCTGGCCGTCGGTGTTAAGAATCTGGTCTGGAATCCCATCACCGTTGTTATCAACTTCTTCCAGGCCGTATGCGGCTCTGCCCAAAGTGCGCACCCAGATATCGTACTCCGTGCCAAATTCCGTGCCAGAAACCTGGTCGATCGCGGCCACCATGCCGAAAGGTTCGGTAACTTTCCGCTCGGTGTGGGCGTAGTTCAGAATAATCTGCCAATTTTCCCGGGGGGAATAAATGATCTGGAAGTCTGCACCACGGGCCTGGTCGCCGAACGTCACGTTCGTGTTCCCGGTCACACCACTCGGGTTAAGTCCATTAAAAGTGCCGGTCGTGCGGGTATAGAAAATCGGATTAATATCGGTCGTGTTCGTGGCTCGTGCCCGGCCGACATCGGCAAACGCGCGTTCGATTTCATCCCGGAATCCAGCTGCATCCAGCGTCGCGTAATCCAAATAAATGTAGGTCTGCGGATTGGGCGAACTGTTATGTTGGCCTTCCACCGCGACGATACCAAATGGGCGTTTCCGCGTCACAGGATCGACGGCATAGTCCTGGGGGTTGAAGTAAGAGGAGTCCACGCCATAGGCAATCGGCCCCTTGCCTGACAATACCTCGGACGGATCAAAGTCCTGTCCGTTCCGGCCCCGGGTTCCGGTGCTGTTGGATCCCCCCACCCAGCCCGCAGGATTCGGTGCACCGGCGAACGACCAAATGGCGTTGCTCCGATCAATTTCGTAGACCGAAACAGTGCCGGAAAGCTTCCCCCCCATGAGCTCGAATTTGATGCCCAGTTCCTTGGAGGTGGATTGCTCCGCATCAATGAACTCATCGTTACCGTCCAGAGCCCCCGTATTGGGTGATACCCCCTCGGCCATCAAAGCGTAGACGGAAAGGTCGTCACGAACGTCATAACGCAACGCAACCGTGTTGGTGGTGATCGTGATCGCCTCGTCAAAGTTGTGTTCCTCGCTGAGGAAACCGTAGGTCTTG
>CAXBOL010000352.1:0-5618 GCA_963977295.1 uncultured Opitutaceae bacterium | reverse complement strand
AGAATTGTTGGGGACGTAAGGGGCGACCGGATCAGCGTTCACGCCTTCGGCGGGAATTAACTCTTCCTGCCCTAGCGCCCAGAGGATGCCTTGCAAGGCGAAACGACGCATGGATGGAAGGCGGAAGTCGTAGGGATGGCCGAGCGTGGTGGTGAAGACTCGCGCGGGCGAATCGCCCCATTGGTGGGTCTTGGTCCAAGCCACCGGATTGGTTAGTGGATAGCGATCAAGTTCCCCGTTGGCGGCGTGATTGGAACGCAGGGAGGTGCCTTCGAGCAGGAACGAAGGGTCGCCCGCCATGGTGTCGCCGCCGCCTTGGACGTGGTAGAGCCACGAGTAGGCTTTGAAGGGTTTCACGCCACGGAGGATGGGGTGCGAGACGGCAGTCGGATCAAGCGTGACGTTGGTCAGCGGATCGTGGCCGTCGGCAAAGTGGCCGTGATGCGTAATCCATTTTTGGCCGACCAGTTCACGGATCAATTCACCGTCGCCAAAACTGTGGATAAACGTCGGATCGGGCTGACTGCCCCATGCCACCCAAGGGGAACCCGTGGCAAAACGAAACGCGTGAGTGGACGTGCGAAAGGCGACCACCGGTTTCCCGGCCTTGAGGAAATCAAGCACCCTCTGAAAAGTTGCTTCATCGGGACGTCGAAAGCGGAGAAACAGCACCATCAAATCTGCGTCGGCCAGCGCCTCGGTCCCGGTGAGAGAGTTGGTGGTGTTGGGGTCGACGTAGCCGAACTCATCGACCGAGAACCCCACTGAGACGTCGAAGTCAAAGTCACGTCGCAGGATGCGGGCGAGCATCGGCATGGACTCTTCGGAGCGATATTCTTCATCGCCAGTGAGGAAAACGATCTTGGGTTTTGATTGGGCAAACACCGAACCCGCGAAGGTGGCGACGAGAATGAGGGTGAGGGTAAACTTGGTCACAAATCTAGAACTGTAGAGGGGGATGGGGGAGGGAATCCGATATCCTGTCAGAATCCAACGCGCCTGCAACTGATCGCTGGGCCGGAGCGTGTTTAATGTTAGCAAATTGATAAATCACTCTTCGCCGTCGAAGTAATCGATGCGCTTCGAGCGGATGAGGCGGCGTTCGGGGGAGCGCACCAGCCACTTATTACTTTCGGGGTAGTAGCAGGTTTCACCGATGGGGTTATCGGCCACGACCAGGATCACGAGCTCCTCGGATTTGCCGCCGATGAGTTGGTGGGCCTCGCCAGGTTTGAAGATAAACGTGTCGCCGGATTTGATGGGCTTTCTTTCGGTTTCGTTGCGCACAAAACCCGAACCGGAGAGCACGTGATAGAACTCCCATTGCGCGCTGTGGGAGTGGAGCGGACAATTTTTTTGGCCGGCGGGGACGCGGGTGATTTCGACATCGAAGGGATGACGTTCGTTGAGGTCGGTTGACTCAGGCTTACGACCGAGTGCGATAGAAAGACCTTTGAAGATCCCGGCGAACTTGCCGTGGGGTGACTCGAAGGATTCCTCCGGCATATCCAGGGTGTTTACGATATTCATGGAGTGGAATTAAAGACGACTTCATCGGAGAAAAGCAATCGGAGGCGGGGAAGTATTGACCCAGGGGGGAGGTCCGAAAAGGTGACGAGATGCAATCTGCGTCTGCCTTTTCGTCGTCCACTCACTCGGCAGAAGACGTGATCGCAGCGTTGAAATTGGAAATGCTCGATCAAGAAGGTGGCTACTTTCGGCGGACGGCCGAGTCGGGAGTTTGGGTCACGCCTGCACCGGCAGCTGGAGACGGTGCGGAGAAACAGCTGACTCGAGCCTATTCGGTGATCTACGCGCTCTTCACCCCGGAGAGCTTTTCGGCGCTGCATCGCTTGGCTACCGATGAGATCTGGTGTTGGCATGCCGGAGACCCTCTGGAGTCACTGCGGTTGCATCCGGACGGGCGAAGCGAGTGGGTGAAACTCGGGGCCGATGTCACGCTCGGGCAACGTCCGCAGGACATCGTAGGCGCGAGCGTGTGGCAGGGCACCCGACTGGTAGCGGGAGGCAGTTGGGCTTTGATTTCCTGCATCATCGCGCCGGAGTTTCGATGGGCGGACTTTGAGTTGGGTGAGCGCGCAGTTTTGGTGGCCGCTTACCCACCGTGCGAGGAGGGGATTAGGGCGCTGACCCGCAACCAACCCATGGTTGGAGTAAAATAGACTGGAACCGGGTTAGTGACGGTTGTGAAGTTGTTTCTGGTAACCTTGGGCCGGCAGCATCGTCCTTTTTCCTATGCAGCGTGTCTCCGGAATTTTTTTGCTGATGGGCATCAGCTTGGGGTGGGGCTTGAGAGGCGAAACTGCCGAAAAAATCGCCGACTATGACCCACTCAGCCTGAATCAGAATTCGGTGATCGAGGTTTTGGAACTTGAGGTCGCCTATGGTCGGGATGATCGCGTGGTGCCGTTGCGGATTTATCTGCCGGAAGGACCAGGCCCCAGGCCGACCATTTTGTTTAGTCACGGTTTGGGTGGTTCGAATCGAGGCTCTCGATATCTGGGGGAGCATTGGGCGGGGAGAGGCTACATGGCCGTGTTCCTCCAGCATCCGGGGAGTGACGAAACCATCTGGCGGGACCGAGCTCCGCGGGACCGGATTGCGGCGCTCAACGAGGCCGCTAACGGACGTAATATGCGCGCTCGGTTCCGCGATGTCCCCGCCGTGCTCGATGCGTTGGAGTCATGGAATGGTGAGCAAACTCATCTGTTGTTTGACCGGATGGATTTGTGCCGCGTGGGCATGGCCGGGCACTCTTTCGGGGCGGTGACGACGCAGGGCGTCAGCGGAATGCAACAACGCGGCTTGGCTAGGTTTACTGATGATCGGATTAAAGCGGCACTGGTGCTCAGTCCCAGCACTCCGCAATGGAGTAAGGCCGACGAGGCAGTTGGGGCGGTGGGTATCCCGTGGATGTTGATGACGGGCACGCACGACCTGTCGGGAGTGGGCTCCCAAGACATGGCCTCACGCTTAGCGGTGTATCCAGCACTGCCGCCCGGAGATAAGTATGAGCTGGTGCTGGACGGCGGCGAACACCATGCGTTTACCGATGGCGATAAAAGATCACGTAATCCCAACCATCATCCCTTGATTCTGGCCTTGAGCACCGCCTTTTGGGACGCGTATTTGAAAAATGATGACGCTGCCCTGGCCTGGTTACAGGGGCACGGAGTCCGGGCGAAATTAGGCCCGGGTGACCGTTGGCAGATGAAGTAGCACGGGACCGGCCAGGCGACCGGCCGAAGCGCGGCACTAGCACGCTGCTGCACTAGTAGTCGTGTAACGTGTTGTTTTCGGATTTGTCACAGAGCCGAGCCGGAGTTTCGAGCCCGAGATCACAGAGAAAAGGCAGTTCGGAATTCAAAGCTGGTATGGACTCTTTGCCCTTTGGCTTGAAGCTCTGTGCTCTACCGACCAATAAACCGGTCCGGAGCGAGATAGGGCGATCCGAAATATCAAGTGTTACCGTGCACTAGCGACCGCGGCGCAGGCGGCTTTGGGCCCGACCGCCGGGTTTGGGGCCGCCGGACGAATTGCCGCCCCCGGAACCGGGCGCTCCGGGTTGACCGGACTTCTTTCCGCCCCCCGAACCACCGGGGCGCGGGCCGTTGCGACCGCGTCCACCGCCACCGCCGCCGCCTCCGCCACCTTGACGAGGCGGACGACCGGACAGTTGCATGTTGCCCTTGCCTCCACTGCGACGGGGATTCTTGAACGCGCGACTGGTGTCAACCATGGGCGGTCGACCGTTTTCGTATTCGAAGTCGGGCAGGGTGAGCTGGGGAATGCGGGCGCCGATGAAGCGTTCGATGTCGTGCACGTCGCCGCCTTCATCGGGGGTGGCGAGCATGTAGGCGTCACCGACGGCCATGGCCCGGCCCGTGCGACCGATGCGATGCACGTAGTCCTCGGGGTTTTCCGGGACGTCGTAATTGATGACGTGTGACACACCGGATACGTCGATTCCGCGGGCGGCGATGTCGGTCGCGACCATGATTTCGTAGCGACCATTTTTGAACCCATCGAGGGCGGCGGTGCGTTGACCCTGGGAGCGGTTGGCGTGGAGCACGGCGACTGAGTGGTCGCCTTTGAGTTTACGGGCAATGCGATCGGCGCCGTGCTTGGTGCGGGAGAAGATGATGACACTTTGGAAATCTTCCTTGGCCAGCAGCGCTTCGAGCAGGGCAAATTTTTGGTCGTAGGACACGGGAAACATTGCGTGTTTCACTGATTCGTTGACCGACTGAGTGCGGCCGATCACGACCCGCTCAGGGTTTTTCAGGGCAAACTTGGCGATCTCTTCAATTTCGGGCGGCACGGTGGCGGAGAAAAACAGGGTCTGGCGGGACTTGGGGCAAAGTTCGACGACGCGTTTCACGTCGCGGATGAAGCCCATATCGAGCATGCGATCAACTTCGTCGAGGATGAGCACCTCGATGCCGCGCAAATCGATCATCTTTTCGTTGATGAAGTCCATGAGGCGTCCGACGGTCGCGATGACGATATCGGTGCCGTCGCGAAGAGCTTGGCGTTGTTTGCCGTAGCCGACCCCGCCATGTAGCACCGTGGCGGTGATGTCGGTAAAGCGGCCGAGATCGCGGAAGGCGGTTTCCACTTGTGCGGCGAGTTCTCGGGTCGGCTCAAGCACGAGCACGCGCGGACCCTCTTGGCGGTGGGGGCCGAGGCGATTGAGCACCGGGAGAGCAAATGCGGCGGTTTTTCCGGTGCCGGTTTGGGCGGACCCGATGAGGTCTTTCCCCTCTAGCACGAGCGGAATTGCGCGAAGTTGAATGGGCGTGGGGTCGCCGTAGCCCATGGCTTCAACGCCACGGATTAGACTGGAATGGAGACCTAGTTGTTTGAAAGGCATGGCGCGAGGCGGACGAAAATTACGCGGAAAGCGAGTGAAAAGGGATCAACGGTGGATCGGGGGCGAGGGGCAAAATAGCAAAGGGCAGGGTAATGAGAAAGATGGGGGGCGTAATTATTCTGATCGCCGGGAGGCGCGCGGTCAGGTAGGGCCGGGCATGGAAAAATGTAAATTCGCCGACCTTAACTTGTCGGACGACGTGCTCAAAGCGGTCAATAAGCTCGGTTACGAGGAGGCTTCGCCGATTCAAACGGCGGTCATTCCCGTGCTCAAATCCGGCCGTGACGTAGTGGGTCAATCCGCGACAGGTTCGGGCAAGACGGCGGCTTTTGCTATTCCCGCGATTGAGGGAATTGATCCGAAGTTGAAGGCGGTGCAGGTTTTGTGTCCGACCCGGGAGTTGGCGGTGCAAGTAGCGGAAGAGGTGGCGAAGTTGGCGTTCTTCACCAAGGGGATTCGCGAGTTGCCGATTTTTGGCGGTCAAAGCTACGAGCGGCAGTTTCGCGGGCTTTCGGCCGGAGCGCAGATTGTCATCGGCACGCCTGGGCGGGTGATTGATCACATCGATCGCGGCACGCTGAAACTGGATAAACTGAAGATGTTGGTGCTGGACGAAGCCGATCGGATGCTCGACATGGGCTTCCGCGAAGACATCGAGCGCGTGCTGAAGTCGGCCCCGATGGAACGGCAGTTGGTGTGTTTCTCGGCGACGATGCCGCGACCG
>CAXBOL010000351.1:0-5624 GCA_963977295.1 uncultured Opitutaceae bacterium | reverse complement strand
AACGCGATAATCGCGGCTGATTCTTTGGCTTTCTTCTTCATGAAACCCCCGGCGAGACCACCAAACGGAACTTTGGAGGCCAATGTTCCTACCGCCTTGTCGGCTACTTTTTCACCAACGATTTTGCCCGCCTGTGCTTCGAGGGCCTTCGAGGCCCATTCGGTCGGCTCACCATCGGCGGTGTAAGGCAGAAGATACTTTCCCTTGGTATCATAACGAGGCTCCGGGGCCTCCAGTTCGATCGTCAACTCACGGTATTTGTCCATGACCTGAGATACTTTTCCGATCATAACTTGAGCTTTGACCAAATCACCCGCAAGTGAGGGCGAAATTGCAGAAGCGGAGAACGGCGCGGCCAAAATCGTAGCGGCAAGGAGGACTGATTTCAGGTGAGGGATGGATTTCATAATCAGGATTGGACGTGAGTTTTGAGTCGAAGAGTTGAGCTAACTAACACCCCCGATCCTAATCCGAACCCACCGCCCCGACCATACGCATACCTGCGTAGAAATGAGGGGAACTTGCCTGACTGGCCCGAGTCCTCCGGGCCAAGGCGTCCTAAACCTCGACCAGATCCTTCTCCACACGGAGATTCTTGATAATGAACTTCTGCCGATCGGGCGTGTTCTTGCCCATATAGAATCCCAGCAGTTCTTCCGCGTTGCTGACGTTTTTCAGGCTCACCGGCTCCAGCCGGATGTGTTCGCCGATGAAGTCCTTGAACTCACCTGGGCTCACTTCCCCCAACCCTTTGAAGCGCGTGATCTCGTTCGCTTTGCCGAGCTTGTGCATCGCCGATTGTTTTTCCGCTTCCGAGTAGCAATAGATCGTCTCCTTCTTGTTACGCACCCGAAACAGCGGTGTTTCCAACACCGACACGTGGCCGTTGGTGATGAGTTCGGGGAAAAACTTGATAAAAAACGAGAGCAACAACAACCGGATGTGGCTGCCGTCAACGTCGGCATCGGTCGCGATGATGACGCGATTGTAGCGCAGCCCATCGATGCCGTCTTCGAGGTTCAACGCGCTCTGCAGCAGGTGAAACTCTTCGTTTTCGTAGATCACTTTTTTCGTCAGTCCGAAAGTGTTGAGCGGCTTGCCCTTCAGGGCGAACACGGCCTGCGTGCGCACATCCCGACAGGACGTGAGCGAGCCTGACGCAGAATCACCCTCGACGATAAAGATCGTGCTCTCCTCGGCCCGCTTGTCTTTCGAATCGAGATGGATACGGCAATCGCGCAACTTCTTGTTGTGCAGATTCGCCTTCTTCGCGCGTTCCTTGGCGAGGTTGCGAATACCGGACAACTCCTTGCGCTCGCGTTCACTGGATTCGATTTTCTTGCGCAGCGTTTCGGCTGCCTCGGGATTGCGATGCAGCCAGTTGTCGAAGTGCTGCTGCAGGAAGCTGGTCACGAAAACTCGAATTGAGGGGCCATTCGGTCCCATGTCCGTCGAGCCGAGTTTGGTCTTGGTCTGCGACTCGAAAATCGGCTCCTGCACGCGCACGGAGACGGCCGCGACGATCGATTGGCGGATGTCGGCGGCATCGTATTGCTTACCGTAAAAATTGCGCACCGTGCCGACCAGCCCTTCGCGAAACGCCGCCAAGTGCGTGCCGCCCATGGTCGTGTGTTGGCCGTTGACGAACGAATAATACTCCTCGCCGTAGTGCCCACCGTGCGAGAGCGCGACCTCGATGTCGTCGGCCTCCAAGTGCGCAATCGGATAGAGGGTGTCGCCCGTCAGTTTTTTCTCCAAGAGGTCGGCCAAGCCGCGCTCTGATTTGAAATTCTTGCCATTGAAATTGAGCGTCAGCCCCCGATTGAGGTAGGCATAATTCCACATCATCTCCTCGATGAATTCGCGTCGGTAAGCGAAGGTCTTGCCGAACAATTCTTCGTCCGGCGTGAACTCCACGTAAGTGCCGTTGCGCTCGTCAGAGGCTTGCACTTTGTGCTCTTTAGCGAGCTTGCCGCGCACGAATTCGACCAATTTGCACTTTCCTTCGCGCACGGCCTGCGCCCGATAGGAAACCGACAGGGCATTCACCGCTTTTTGGCCTACTCCGTTCAGGCCGACCGATTTTTGGAACGTGTTACTGTCGTATTTGGCCCCGGTGTTGATGATGGAAACGCAGTCAATCAATTTGCCCAACGGAATGCCGCGACCGTAGTCGCGCACGCACAGGGTTCGTTCTGAGAGGTGCACCTCCACCCGCTTGCCAAAGCCCATGGTGTATTCGTCGATACAGTTATCCACGGTCTCTTTGAGGAGCACGTAAATTCCGTCCTCGGCGTGCGCACCATTGCCCAAACGACCGATATACATACCCGGGCGGAGTCGGATGTGCTCCAGTGCGGAGAGGGTTCTGATCGAGGACTCAGTATAGTTATGTTCGGCGGCCATTTATCGTATCGAAATCGGATTGAGGAAGAGTCAGCGTCTAGTTGCGCCCGAGCCTGACAAGCGCAAACCCAAGTTCCCCTCCTGAATCCCCATTTCGCCTCCTTCTGTAATGCGTCCTCATTTCTCCGCTGTTCCTTTTCTGGCCTACCCCGTGCGAGACATGAATCGCGCCTGCGCGTTTTACCAAAACGTGCTCGGACTGGTGGAAATTGCCCGCTGGGAGAGCTTCTGGGTGGAGTTCGCCATTTCCGCCGACGCGCCCGGTCCCGTGATCGCACTCGCTACCGGTCTGAATGGCAGTGAACCCAGCGTTCACGGCGGCACGGTCGCCCTCGAATCGCCTGACTTTGACGCCATGGTCGCGCATCTCAAATCCCACCAAGTCACCTTTGTTATGGAGCCTGAGGACACCACGGTGTGCCATTTTGCCCGATTCCTCGATTCCGAAGGCAATTGTTTGATCTTGCACCGCATTCATGACGCGAAACCGCCAGCCTAATCCGGATCTCGGAAGCACCGAGATAGGCAATAAGTCATTTATTTGCTATACTTTGCATGCCCATCGGCCTGGCGACTTTACGTTAAGAATAGCCTGGATTCCGTGTAGTCTATGCACTCCGTGGTCAAAAAATAGACCTCAACCACAGCGTGCATGGAATGCACAGAGTGGTCGGTTACTACGTCACGGTCCGTTCAGAGTCAGCGGTTAGATCAGGTTTTAAAATTATGAGGAATCCAGACGCCGGTAACGCACGGTCACCACCGCCGTGCCTGACTTCGCGTTGAAATCACTCGGCCGCGCACTACCATCGACCGCATAGCAGAGTTGCAACACTCTGCCCTTCACTCGGGCGAGGGCCTCGATCTTCGATCCGGCATGAGCCCCGGACGTGCCGATCATATCCATTTGGCGTAAGTCCGCGTCGGGTCCCCACTCGATTGAACCCTCGTCCAGTCCCTCCGGGGTCTTCACGGAGTAGGCGTTACCTTCGATTGAAAACGTGGTGGGCGGCAACGGAATCGAGGCCGTGCCCAGCCGTCCACTCACGGTTTCCCATTTGCCATCAAAAGCTGTCATGCCGCCAGTGAGTCCATCGCTCCCATAATTTCAAGACTCCGCACCAAGCTTGAACCCACTCGTCCGATCCGCCAACGTCTCTCCATGGCCGCTTCAAAATCCCGTCTCTTCATCATTCTCGGCGCGATTGTCGCCATTGTCGTCATCGCCGTCGTCGCGATTGGGTTCTCACTTGGTGGTGCGGTCACTGCGGGTGTCAATCAGTTCGCTCCCCAAATCACCGGCACCACCGTCACCTTAAAAAGTGCCAGTATATCTCCGCTCACGGGATCGGGCACCCTCCAAGGTCTCGTCGTAGGCAACCCCGCTGGCTGGAGTGACCACAACCTCGCCTCCATCGCGAAGATTCACGTCGACATCGCCCCCATGAGTCTCCTCGGCGACACCCTCGTGATCGACGACATGGTTCTCGATGCCCCCGAGTTCCGTTACGAAACCAAACTCATTTCCAGCAACGTGAAAGATCTGCAAAAACACATCGAATCCGTCGTGGGTGCTGGTTCTGATTCCCCTGAAGCTGCCGACACACCTGCCCGCCGGGTCGCCGTGAAACGATTTATCCTCCGCAACGGCAAAGTGACCATCGGCTCGGGAGCGGCTGCCATCACCGTCCCGCTCCCTGACCTCGAACTCAACGATCTTGGGACGCCAGAAAATGGCCTGACTCCCGTCCAACTCGTTGGCGCCGTATCGAAGGAAATTGTCGGCGACATCCTAGGTGCAGCCACCCGGGCTTTGACCACTGCGGGCAGCACCTCCGGCGCTGCCGCCCTGGAAGGGGTCAAGGGTGTCGGCGGCGCGATCAAAGGTCTTTTCGGCGGTAAAAAAGACGAAAAGCCATCGGAACCAAACCCGTAATAGATCACGTCCCAAAGGGGAACAACTTGAGCGGAACCCGGACTCAATACTCTCGGTAGCAAAGTCGTCCCACTTCGGCGACTTTGAATCAAATCAGGTCAGCGCACTTCGTCCTCAATACCCCATGAAATCCCCCCGCCTCAAAGTCCTCGCGATTTCCACTGCAACTTTGCTCTTCAGCTCGGGTTGCGCGCAGCTCGACTTCAAACTCCCTCGCGATTCAAAAGCCCTGATCGCCGCCCAAGACACCATTTACAACCCCTCAGAGCTCACCATCCCACCGCACACAGTGAAATGGACCCCCGTCAAAGTGCCGGCCTCGCTTTCATCCTCCGCCGGTAGCGCTAAGGTCTTGCTCGGCGTCATCGTCTTACCGGAAGGAAACGCCGTGGTCGAAAGCATCATCGAGAAGTCGGAAGGCCCCATGGCGATCGCCGCCATCAAAGCGGTCGAACAATGGGAATTTTCTCCGGGTATTCTCAACGGCCGTAAAGTGGCCACCCGGATCGAAATTCCCTTCTCCTACAACCGCGCCGCCGAAACCTTGGCCATGGATGGGCAAAGTTATAATAACGCGTTTCAACCAGCCACCTTCGACAATACGCCCGACATCAACGTTTTCGAGGGTCAGTTTAAAAAAGACTGAGAAGAACCGAATCAACCGCCAGGTCTGAAACCGTCGGCAGTGTTGGGATCCAATTCATAGCGGCCAGTGCGGGTGGTTCCCTCCCGGGTGTTATACAACTCAATCACCCGTAAAAGCTCGTTCAAAGACACCGCTCCGTCCCGATTAAAATCAGCGGTGTGGTAATCGGGGTAGAGTGCCATTTTTGTGGCAGCCTGTGAAGTGTCTGGGGAAAACCTGTCGCTGCTCGATTCATCCGGCCGGTAACGTCCGGTGCGTGTCGAACCAAACCGCGTATTGTAGAGTTCGATAACTCGCAGCAGCTCTGTTAAACTCAGGGCCCCGTCCTCGTCCGTATCGCCGGTATGGAAAGTCGGCGCGGTGCGGGCCGTGAAGTAAGAGTCAGAAAACCCAAAAACAAACCCAACCTCTGCCGGCGTTTCCGTAGCCGAAGCCATGAACCACACTCCACTCATCGTAAAATTTCCGGCTGGGGTGACCGTCTCAGTGCCGTAGGAAAAGTCATCCGTATAGAGCTCCAGCCATCCCTCGCGGGTCGAAACCAACGCGTGATCGAAACCTGAGGTAGGCACCACCGCCGAAGCCACCGTGACCAACCATTTCGTGCCATCAAAAGCCGCACCCTTAAACATTCCG
>CAXBOL010000350.1:0-5629 GCA_963977295.1 uncultured Opitutaceae bacterium | reverse complement strand
AGGATGGCGAAGCGTTGCAGGATTCGCGTTGGGGCAGATGCGGACGGCCCAGCGGCGTGTCCGCCGCAGCCTCGTGCGAAGGCTGGGTCCGTCCCTACCTTTGGTAGTCCAAATCATTCAAGAGGTTCCTGTGACACTTGAAGTTTCGGATCGGCTTATCTCTGTTCAGACCGGTTTTTTAGTCAGTAGAGTAGCACGGAGCGCCCATCCAAAGAGCACCGAGTCCATCCCTGCTTTGAATTCCTGACGGTCTTTTCTCTGTGATCTCGGGCTCGAAACTCCGGCTCGGCTCTGTGACCAATCCGAAAAATATCACGTTACCGACTACTAGCGTCCTGGCGCCTCGGCCGGGTCAAACGCCGGGTTCACCGCGGGCATCCGAGCTCCCACCGTCCCTAGCCAATTCCGCAATTGCGCCTGCAGGCGAATCACGAGGTCAGGTTGCGAGGCCGCTTGATCATACTGCTCACTTAATTCGGTCTTCAAGTTGTAGAGCTCAACCGAACCGTCGTCGTAGTTTTCCACCAATTTCCAAGCCCCGTCCCGCACGGCACCGGACGGAAATCCACCTTGATTGCCATAATGGGGATAATGCCAAAAGATCGGTCCCCGCGATTGCTCCGCGCCGCGCCATGCCGGCAACAAGCTCACCCCGTCGAAGTTCAGGCCCTTCGGCACCGTTACGCCCGCCGCCTCCACCAACGTCGGCACCCAATCGGGACTGGTAACCAATGTCTCACTTACTTGTCCCTCCGGAGTAACCCCCGGCCAGCGCACGATCGTGGGTTCCCGGATTCCGCCTTCATACATCCAGCCCTTGCCCCCGCGGAACGGTAAATTCGAAGTGGGCCATCCCTCGGACGTCGAAAGACCTCCATTGTCGGAGGTGAACACCACAATCGTGTTTTCGGCCAATCCCAGTTCGTCCAATCCGTCCAGCACCCGACCCACCGCTTGATCCATGGCCTCAACCATTCCCGCATACACCGCGTGCTCCTGCACCAACCGCACCTTGCGGGGACCTTCGACGCCCCACTCTGCTTCGAGTCCCAAGGCTTTCCGTTTGGCTTCGTATTTCTCCACCAGGTCCGGCCGCGCCATCAGAGGCGTGTGCACAGAGTAAAACGACAGGTAGGCCAGAAAGGGTTCATCTCGGTGATCTTTGATGAATTGCACGGCCTCCCGCGCCAATCGATCCGGCAGGTGCTCGCCATCGGGCCCATCGGACAGTCGCGGATTGCCATAGGGTGAAAAGTATTTCTTTCCGCCATAAGGCCCCCCTTGCTCGATGCCACCGAAGTTGAAATCAAAGCCTTGGTCTTCGGGGAAAAACCCTTCCGCGCCCAAATGCCATTTTCCCGCGAAGAAGGTCGCGTAGCCCCGGGTTTTGAGCAACTCAGGCAGGGTCACCGCCTCCAGCGCCAAATGATCCTGATAAGGAGCCGGCAAGTGTCGGGTGTTACGCGTCCATTGCTCGGGTTGGTTCTTCCCTTGCGGATTGATGAAATCGGTGATTCCAAGTCGCTGCGGATACATCCCCGTGAGAATCGAGGCTCGGGTCGGACTGCACACTTGGCACGCCGCATAGGCCTGCGTGAAGCGCATGCCACCGGCAGCCAGGCGATCAACATTCGGCGTTTCATAAAACGTGTTCGGATTGAAGGCGCCGATGTCAGCAATGCCGAGATCATCGACGAGGAAAAATACGATATTCGGTGGCCGAGACTCCGCGCCTTCAAGACCGCCGGTCAGGCTTACCCACCACCCCAGAAGAATCACGCTCCAACACCGTTTGATTAGTTTCATGTTCGGTTCTCCAATGCTTCAGCTGCGGCCTTGGCTTCCGCCTCAATCCGAGGATCGGTGACTTTCCGCGCCACCAAATAGCAGACCACGCCGGTCAGGCCCGCCACGATCCATATCACGCGGTAATTGTTATCCAACAGTCCCACCAACGCCCCCACCGAGATCACGGCCAAGGTGCGACCGGCCGCAAAAAAGATGTTAATGGCTCCGGCCAATTGCCCCACCATCTCCCGCGGATAAAAATCCGTGACCAACGACTTGAAGGTGATTTCCAGAACCGTCCAAGCGAACCGGAAAATCAAATACGCGATCGCCAGCACGAAAAGCGTGTTGGCGGTCCAAGCGAGGGCGTAACCCACCACACTGACCACAAACCCGAACAACAACATCCGTTCGCGCCGCACTCTGTCCGCCACGATTCCTACGATCCAGACATAGCCCATCGCGGTTAGGGGCAACCAACCCATCATCCGAGCGTAATCCCCCAATGTCGCGCCCAGCGTGATGGTGCCAAACAACACCAAAAACGAGGTCGCGGAATGATACATGAACGCGCGCAAAAAATGAATCCACCCCATGCGCAACAGCCCCGGCTGTTCCGCAAAATCCTTCACGTAGGACTTGATGGTGACCTTCGGTCGCGGCGGACCGGGATTAGGTTTTTCCCACAGAAAAAACGCCAACCCCATCACCAACCCAATCTGCAATGCCGCCGCGGTCCCATACAGCGGCAACCCAAAGAGCTCTCCTCCGTTGGCCGCCTCGTGGGCTTCCACCCAAGCCAGCCCAACGCGACTGACGAACACCGCGCCGAGTTGATACGAGATCGCCAGCATGCCAACCACCATTCCCCGCTGACGGGATGGAAACAAATCCGCCAGCAATGGATGATCACTTCCCCACAGGACGTCCTGAAAGAACTGATACACGACCACGATCATGACCAGCTTCCACAAGGTCGAGGTCAGCGGCACACTCACCAAACACAACGCCACCACCGGGGCGCTGATGATGATGAAAAACGCGCGGCGACCCACCCGCGTCCAAACTCGATCACTGATCACCCCCACCAGCGGTTGCGCGATCACACCGAAGAGGGGATTGAGGGCCAGAATGAGTCCGATCACGAACGCACTCCCGATCGTCACAGCGCCAAAAACCGGTAGGCTAAACGACCACGAAAAATCGGCGGTCATCCGCTGCAAGGTCAGCGGCAGCATGGTGTTGCTCACCTCTTCGGTCACCGCCAAGCCGAAGAAAATGATACAAAACAACAGAATGCGGCCGGGGCCGATTCGTTCCTGCACCGGGAAAGAGGAGGTCATAACGGGGTAATTTCGAGAAACTGCACGTCCCCGGCTGTCGCGAGGGTGACCTCAATCCGACCTTGTGAATCGGTTTGTTGCAATGACGATTCCCCTGTCCGCAAATCAGTCAACCGAACGCGAGAGCCCGGCGCGATGAAACGTAACGCCACCCGCTTGGTCGGTTCCTCGTTGAGTCGCTCTCTAAACAACAAGGCGAATCCGTCGCCGCCCTCCGGGTTCATCCATTGAAACCCGCTCCAAGAGCGATTGGACGGCTCATCGCCCACCGGAAACACGAACGACTCGAATAACGCTCGCCGATGTTCGCGATAGACTTGGAGCAGCGCTTTGATTTCCTCGCGTTGATCCTCCTCCAACAATCGGGTCGTCTGGAAAAACACCGGAATCCCCGACAATCCCAACGCCACACTATAGGTGTCACTGTGCAGGTAGGCATCGCTCACTTCCCGATTCACCATGCGGAAATTTTGGATGGGTAATTCGAATTTGGTGGAGTTGAGGTAGTGCGCGAGTTCCCAAGCCTCCCGCAGCATCAACCACGGACGCGGCACGACATTGGCCGGCTGCAGCGGCTTGCGATTCGCCAACCAGATATTGCCGCACTCCCGGGCCCAAAAGTAGCCGAACCGCGGGGCGTTTTCGGTGACATCCCAGTTCACCCGCACGGTATGGTCGGTGTAGGTCACGAAGGCCCTGCCCTTACCCAAATAGTCGTTCACGCCCGCATACGCACTCAGGTTGGCAAAATCGAGTTTCCACGTTTTGAAATGCCCTTCGTCCCAATTGCGTTTCAACGCGTCCAACGGCGCCCGCGCGGCGTGCCAAATGCCCAAATCAACCCCCACTTGATCGGCCTTCGCTACCACGTTGGCCCACCCTTCGGGATACCAATCAGGTCGCACCGTCCACTCCACCATCGGATCCGCCTCTTTCCTCATCCGCCCGATCTGCCAGCCATCATCAATCTGCAACGTGTCCAACCCGAGGTCCGCCACCGACTCCAATTCAGCCAATATTTCCACTTCGCTCGCCCGAATCATCGACGCGGGTTGATCAATGCCGCTGCCCCACGTGTTCGCCTTGAGATAAAGATCCAACGCGGCCGACTGAGGATAGCGAATTCGGTCAAATCGTTTCAGCGCCAACTGCCGCGCATTGTCCGTCGGTGCGTCGAAAAGCACAGTCCAGGTCGCCCAGGCCCAACGCCACTCGTCCGGAACGAGGTCCTTGGGCCCCAATCCCCAGCCAGTCACGTCGACCCGCCCTGCCCCGACTTGAAAGGCTCCGGTATCCACGCCCGATTGATTCACACATTTGTGTGACTCTTTGACGATCGCCACACCGCCTCTTGGGGCTTCGCCCATCAACACGCTGGCCCAAGCGATCTCATCCCCTGCAACGGACTCGTCTCGCAACAGATGCAGCTCCGGCTCATGCCGATGTTGGGTGTCATTGTAATAGCCAATCGCCCGGAAATCCACCCCGCCCACGGGCAGACTTTCCACCCGTCCCGGCCCGGTCGAATCGATGGCCGACGACGCGATGGCGAGCCGGACTTTCTGTTCTCCGTCTGGGCCAACCAACCACGCCTCGGTCATCGCCAACTGATCGCCTTGCGCTCGCACCCGCACCGAAACGGTGCCATCAAGTCGCAGGTCGCTCGAAAGCACGCCTTTTGCACCCGTGGACGTGCTGGACAAAGTGTGCCGAGCTTCTCCATCCATGCTGGTTAAAACAACCTCCGGCGGAGTCGACGTTTCTTCCCAGGATAAATCGATGGACCACTCTGGCCCCGACGGCAGATCCAAGGCCCGCAACACCCACTCCTCGTCGCGGTGACCCAGCTCGGACTTGGACACAAATCGAGGCAAGGCCGCCTGCACCACTTCGCGGGGTTGACCCTTCACCCAAATTTGGGTGCGCACGCCTTCGGCCTCGGGATAGACCCAAATTCGGTATTCCAATTCGACGTCAGTCTGCGGGTAACGAAAGGCCGCCACGACTTCCAAGTGTCGACTGGTGAATTCCTCGTCATCACTCTCCCGTGCCGTGAGGGAAACCAATTCCGCCTCGGCATCCATCCCTAGGAGCGAGGCGTGCGCCCAATCTGCACCGAACGGCGATTGATCCGACCAGACCTGCCCGGTGGCCAAATTCGTGAGTCGGGTCGTTCGCAATCCAGCCGTCGTCAAAACCCAGGTTCGGGCGATTTTCCCCGTGGAAATCGAAAGTCGATTGTCTGTCGTGCTCGCTCGGGCCGAACCAAAAGTCTCCTGCAGCCGTGGTAGTTTTACCGCCACGTGCACCCCGGAGGTATCGTGGGGTTCGTTCGCCGCCAGATCACCCGAGGCTAGCGTTAGGCCCCACGCCAGTCCGACTCCAACGAGGAGACGACAACCCGCCTGGCTCGCCTTCGATCTCAGACCCTTTGCTCCAGGTTTGTTTTCCCGGCGAAATCCCTTCGCCGGGAAAACATGCCACCAAGACCTACTAAC
>CAXBOL010000349.1:0-5632 GCA_963977295.1 uncultured Opitutaceae bacterium | reverse complement strand
TCCAACAAATTGAGCAAACCATCCTCGTTGACGTGCGATCTGCCATCCGTGCGGTCGAAACCAACGGCGAAAGCCTGCGAATCAGCCGTCTCGCAACCGAGCTGAGCGAAAAGCAATACGCACTGGAGAAAGCACGCTTTGATGCCGGCCTTTCGACCTTCCGGCGAGTCCAGGAATCCCAAGAAGATCTCGACACCGCCCGCGTGAACGAAATTCAAGCCTCCGTGAATCTGCGCATCGCCCAAGCAGATCTCTCCCGTCTCGAAGCCAGTTCGCTGGACCACTACAACATCGAGTTGAACGAAACTGGCCTCTAAGTCCGTTCACTGGAAAGTGGCGTCGTCTGTGACGGCTAACGGCTAAATCGTTAATCGTCCGGACTAGGTTGAGCAGTGCGCGCTCCACCCTCCGTCCAGCGTATATCCCGCGCAGAGACGTAGTCTTACATCGGAGAGTTTCGTCACACTGGCATCCCAGAGGCCGGGCGGCCCGCAAACTCGCCCGAGAGAACCATCGTTTGAGTCCAGCGGTCGGCCGGTTAGACCTCAAACAGGCCGCGAACGGTTGCGTTCGCGGCTGGCACCACCCGATGGGCGGGGAGCTGAGTGCGAAACCACGTGCGTTGCTTCTTCACCAAAGCCCGGGTGTTTTTGCTAATCTCAGCCGCCAATTTTTCCGCGGGTAAGTCTCCATCCAGCATGGCCAAAGTCTCACGATAACCGATCGAACGCGCCGCACTCGGGTTCCGTCGGAGTCCCTTTTGGTCCAGCGCTCTCACTTCGTCCGCGAGCCCGGCGTCCAGCATCAGGTTTACGCGCTCCTCGATACGTTCGCTGAGTTCATCCGAAGAACGTCCCAATCGGACCACTTGCACCCCATGGTCTGCAAATGGTCCGGGCAACGTCTTACCGCTGGCGCGACACCGCTCCAACGCACGAATAACCCTCCGCGGATTGGCCTGATCCAAATTCCCTAAACCTTCAGGATTGAGTGCCTCCAACTGATCAAGCAACGGATCCAAACCTCCTTCCGCCAAAAGATGCTCCAATTCCTCGCGCAAGGCCACGGGCACGTCCACACCGTCGGCCACCGGTCCCAAGAAAGCTTTAAGGTAAAACCCACTCCCCCCCGTCACCAACACCCGCTTGCCTCGTGCTAGGATCGCCTCAACCGCCGCCCGGGCTAGCTCGACATAGCGAGCAATATTCATGGGGTGGTCCACCTCTTCCACATCGATCAAATGATGATTCACGCGCGCCAATTCGACCTCCGTCGGTTTGGCGGTGCCGATATCCATGCCGCGATAGAACAGCAGGGAATCACAAGAAACTATTTCCGCGTTAAACTCCTCCGCCCATTGTAAAGCCAGCTCGGTCTTGCCCACCGCCGTAGGGCCGGTGAGCAGGTGCAGCATCGGGGATTGGTTCGACATAAACCTCCAGTAGGTCGCGCGTTCGGCAGGTTACAAGACCGTGATGGCTTTGTTACGTCTCCGCCGAAGCTTTGACTCCCCTTTGAGCGCCCCCCTACTCTGCGCGGCGGAATCCCGACTCTTTGCCTATCCGCTCCCTTTCCCTCCTGTTGCATCCTTGCCAGCACGTCCCTGATCAAACCCTATAAGCGGGCAATTTCCTTAACCACCACATGGGTTCCTCGTTCGATATCCGCAGCGTCAAATCGACGTTCATCTTCAATCCCCGATCCGGGCACAACGCCCGCAATCCATATCTACTGCAACGAACTCGAGCATTCATTGCTGAAAATGCGCTAAACTCGACCATCCAACTCACCGAACGCCCGAAACACGCCACCGAACTCGCCCGACTGGCCTTGGCTGAGGGGTCCGAGGCCGTGATCGCCATCGGCGGCGACGGCACCTTGAACGAGGTCGCCACCGCGTTGGTCGATTGCCCTCAGAGCCTGGGTTTAATTCCCTGCGGATCCGGCAATGGCCTTGGCCGCCACCTCGGTATCCCCAAGCCCGACAAGTCTGCCTACGACACCTTGCTCTCGGGCCGCCACCGGTCTATCGACTACGGCACCGCCAACGGTCACCACTTTTTCAACGTCGCAGGAATGGGTTTTGATGCTGAAATCAGCACCCGATTCAATCTTCTGACCCGGCGAGGCCTGATGTCCTATGTCAGCACGACCCTGAAGGCCTGGAACTCCTACCGGCCGGCCTCGTATTCGATCCACAGCGAAATTGGGAGTGTAACGACCGACGCCTTCATCATCGCGGTCGCGAACTCCGACCAATACGGCAACAATTGCTACGTGGCTCCGGGGGCCAGCGTATCCGACGGCGTAATCAATCTGACCGTCATCAAAAAGGTGAACTGGATAACCGCGATGCCATTAGCGGCCCGTTTGTTCTTCGGCTCCATCTCACACAGCCCGCATGTCATTTGTTTAAGTGGCCCGGAGTTCCAGATCGAACGCACCGACTCCGGCCCAATCCACACCGACGGAGAGGTTCACCAAACCGATGCCACCGTCGAGGTGCGAGTTCACCATCAAGGGCTCAACGTGATCGTTCCGGCTTCCCTGCCTTAAACCTCGGGGCCGCTCTCTCCGCGTCTCTCAGAAATCAATCTTCCGCAGACTCGACTCGGTTTCGACCGTTTGCTTTGGCGCGGTAAAGCGCTTTATCCGCCGATGCGATCAGCGCCTCCGGCGTTTTGCCATTTTTAGGCAAAGTCGCCACACCTACGCTAGTGGTCACCACTAATTCCTGACCATCTTCTAGCCGCACCGGAAGACCCCGAATGGTTTCGGCGATCCTTTGCGCAACTTCCAGTGCTTCGACGTGACTCAACTCCACGAGCAGCACGGCCATTTCTTCCCCACCGATACGAGCTGCTCGGTCCACTTGGCGGAGCGTTTTCATAATCCGAGCCGCCGTCTCCACCAATACGGTGTCCCCGCCCGGATGACCGTAACGGTCGTTGACCGATTTGAAATGATCCAAGTCCAGCATCACCAACGAAAACTGCCGACCGAAACGTGTCGCACGGCCTGTCTCCTCTGCCAAAATCCGGTTAAACTCCCGCCGGTTCAGCAATCCGGTCAGCGGATCATGAGTGGCCAGACGCCTCAGCTCCGCCAACGTGTCGCTCAACTTCAGCGCATAACGAATCGAACGTTCCAAAATCGACGGCGATATCTCGCCTTTCACCAAATAATCCAATGCCCCCGCATTCATCGCCTCAATATCGATATGAGACGACGACTCCGCCGTGAGAAAAATGATCGGCACCCGACACCGCTTCTCCGCGGCTTCCCGAATCAGCGCCAATCCATCACGGGGACCCAATTGAAAGTCCAAGAGACACACCGCATGGTCACCCGACATTAACCGGTCCAACCCCGCTTCAAAAGTTGCCGCCCATTCAAACTCAAACTTCTCCCCATGAAAGGCTTTGAGTTGCTGCTGCACTACTCGCGCCTGCAAGCGCTCGTCATCAATTAGTAGTAGCTTCCTTAAACTCATACGAGACGCCCAAATGGGCCTACTAGGGTGAATCACTCAAGTGATTTCACTTCCACACCATAATTTTGTAACACTTAAGCCGTTCCGAGGTGAGCTAAACCCGCAACCAAGTCCTTTATTTTCACCTCCATCGCGGCGCCAATGGTTTCCGGTTCTGCCCTCCGATCGCGGATGACATTCACCAACGCACTCCCCACCACCACTCCATCCGCATGCTGGGCCACTTCCGCCACATGCTCGCGTTTGGATATGCCAAACCCGACCACCACGGGCAATGAGGTGTGTGCTTTGATCGCCCGCACCGCATCCGGAATATTCGAGGCCAACGAGTCTCGTTCACCCGTGACCCCTTCCCGTGAGACGTAATAGACAAAACCTGTCGTTGCCGCCGCAATCGTCGCTAATCGACTCTCCGGCGTGGTCGGAGCCACGATGAAGACCGTCTTTAAATCGTATTTCTCGCAAGCTGCGGCCAAGTCCTGCGATTCCTCGGGTGGGAGGTCTAACGTCAACAGCCCATCCAGCCCGGCCGCTTTCGCTTTCTCCACATAAGCCTCCACGCCATTGGAAAACACCAAATTATAGTAAGTGTAGAACACGATAGGGGTTTCGGGAAACTCCTGCCGCAGCACCGCGACAAGCTCAAACACCCGCGCTGCCGTCATGCCACTTTCCAATGCCCGCTGCGCCGCGAGTTGGTTCGTGAGCCCGTCGGCCAATGGATCTGAAAATGGGACCCCGAGTTCGAGTAGATCGACCCCATTGCGCAACAGTGCGCGACACGCTTCCAACGAATGATCAAAATCGGGATCTCCCGCACACAAATAGGCCACGAACGCGGCGCGATTTTGTTGCTGGGCAAGGCGGAAAGCTGAAGCGATTCGGTCCATGGAAACTCCATCGCGCCAAAATCCTTCCTCCGGCGCAAAACCAATCTGCGACGGCTTGAGTCTAATTTCTTCCACCAGGCCGAGAGTCACCCGCGCCGCGAACCGCCACAACGGCACGGCAGGCAAGGCTCCTCCGCTCCAGAACTTCATTTCCGGGATCGCACTCGAGTGCCCCCTCCTTCGCCCCTCCCTGCACTCATCCGCCCCTTAAACTTTTCACTTCAACTTCAACTGCGAGCCTGAACCCGCATGATCAACGCAGGTTAAAATCGACCATCACCGGGCGATGATCCGAAACCATCGCCTTCACCACTTGGCACTCGGCCGAATGAGTTCGGGGTGGCAAAAATACAAAATCCAGCAATCGCGCCGGCAAGGGGGAAGGAAAGGTGCGCCCCTTCAATGGATGCAACGTGTAATCCCCCAAATCGCGCAGATGCCTTAGCAACGCCACTGTCACATCACTCGATGACTTTGGCGTATTGAAATCCCCACATACGATCGGCAAAAGGGGCCACTCCCCGCCATGCGCCCGCCGCTTTTCCCGCAGAAATTCCAGCAATAGATCCAACTGCTGAAAACGGCTTGCCCGCGATCGGTAGTGCAAATGCAAATTGACCAACGGCAACCGATGGCCGTGCAGGGAAATTTCTGCGAAAATAAACCCTTTTTCCCCCACACTGCGTTGCCCGAAACTGACGGTCTCCGACGCCAAAATGGGATGCTTGGACAGCAGACCGTTACCATAGGCCAGATTGATTAAACCTTCCCGTCGATTATGAATGCCAAACACCGAAAACGGCATTCCCGTGTGGCGACTCAGGAAATCGAGTTGATCGAAGTTGCCCGCCCAACGGGAACGTTGGTCGATCTCCTGCAGCGCTACCACATCGGGATCCAATTTGATGATCAAATCCCCAATCCGTCCGAGATTGCGCCGTAAGCGTTCGGCCGAAGAGGTGCCTTGGATCGGGTTCAACCCCCGACCGTGCGCAATGTTCAGCGTAACGATGCGAACTCGAGACATGGACTAAGCCTAAGCATCGTCTCGGCTTTCGCCAAGACGAGTTCTCCACCGCGGAGATCAATACTTGGGGAAATGCAGATCGAAGAACTTCTTTGCCCGGGAGACGAACTCCGTAGGGTTCTTTTGAAACTCCGCACTGTCCGTTTCGATCGCCATCACGCCACTCCAATTCACGGCCTTCATGGCCTCAAATAATCCGAGGTAATTCGCATTACCCAATCC
>CAXBOL010000348.1:0-5640 GCA_963977295.1 uncultured Opitutaceae bacterium | reverse complement strand
GGCCTCACCCTCTCCGGTGATGGTCCCACCTGTGCCGATGCCAGCGACGACGAAATCCACTTTGCCGTCCGTGTCGTTCCAAATCTCCTCAGCGGTCGTCTTACGATGAATTTCAGGATTTGAAGGATTCGCAAATTGCTGCAAGATAACGCCATTCGGAATTTGGGCGGCCAACTCTTCGGCTTTGGCGATCGCCCCTTTCATTCCCTTGGCGCCTTCAGTCAGCACCAAACGAGCGCCCAAGGTCTTGAGCAGCTTGCGACGCTCCATGCTCATCGTTTCCGGCATGGTGAGCACCAGCTTTATTCCCTTGGCGGCCGCGACGAAAGCCAACGCGATTCCCGTATTGCCCGAAGTCGGTTCAATCAACACGGTGTTTTCGTTAATTTGACCACTGGCCAAGGCGTCGTTGATCATCGCGAAGCCAATGCGGTCCTTGACGGACGACAGGGGATTGAAAAATTCCAGTTTCAAGAGCACGTCGGCTACAGCGCCATGCTTTTTAGCAGTGCGGTTCAGACGCACCAGCGGAGTATTGCCGATCGTGGCAGTGATGTCGGAATAGATTCGGGCCATGGTTTTAGGGGGATCTTGGGTTAAAAGAGATTAAGTAGATAAAGATACTTAGTTTTATTGTCTAATGAATTTTGAGGCCTCGCAGGAATACCCCAATCCCATAAAATCTACCTAGTTCGACTAGGGGGTTCTCCCCCGTTGCCTATTTCCGGGATTCAGAGTAAACTCTTCTCATGATCAGGGAATTGACCGCATTCTTAACGATGGGTGCCTCCGTTTTGACGGCGGCTTTCACGTGGGATGGGTCCTCGGATATCTATGTCACCACCCAGGCCAATTGGTCGGGAAATAAGGCTCCATCCAAAAACGGGGATGTGATTTTCAACACCGGCACCAACACCTGGGTCGAATGGGATTTTGCCAACGGCGCGACCTCACAAATCGACGACCTAACCTTCACTCCAGCCGCAGGTAATTTCACCATCACCAGCGATGGCACCGGCACTCTCAAAATTGGGAACGTCGACAATCAATCCTCCAGTCTGCAAATTTTCGACATTCCGCTGGAATTTCAAAACAAGGAGACGGTGCTTGCCGGCGGTCCGGTCCAATTCAATCAAGCCGTCACCACCAAGACGGGAAACAACCAACTTACGTTTACCGGAGGATCCCAGATCATTGCTGGTGCCAGTAATATTTTCGACTCCGCTATCGATCTCATTCTCAACGACACCACGTTGAATATGTCGAATACGACCCAGTCGATTTCTTCGATCACCATTTCGGGCAACTCCATCATCGACTTCGGCGGGTCCAGTGCCTCGTTGACTTTAGACAATCTCGTCGTGACCTCCGGCACTTTGACCATCAGGAATTGGACCGGAGACCCGGGTGATTTCTACGTGACCAACACCGTCGATCCAACTTCAGTCACCAATGTCACTTTCGAAGGATGGGGCGGGGCCACTTGGGACCCGATTGATGGAGTCACTCCCAATGTCATACCCGAACCCGCTCACTACGGAGCCGGCCTGATCGGACTGTTGACCCTGCTAGCAATTGGTCGTCGGCAATCGCGCATCAGCACGGCTGATCGCTGAGTTTTCCCTAAGCGCTTTTTTGGTAATAGATTGGGAGTCAACCTACTCTACCTTCCGAGGTGAAGATTAGTTCTCCCTGATTTCATTTCTCAATCATTGTGAATCGCCCCTAGTCTCAGTGACGAAATGCGGTTCTGGGAATAATGAAAAATCCCAGGCGGCGGGGGTCTTTGAACGATTGTAACATCGACTCGACTTCAAGCGTCACCCCAGACGATGCGGAACATTTTCTTCATGACAGTTTTGATTCTGGCGTCCGTCCCGCGCATCGGTGCCAACACCCACGACCGTCCCAACATCGTTGTCATCATGCCCGACGACATGGGTTGGGGCGACGCCGGGTTTAATGGAGGAAGCACACCAACTCCGCATTTGAATCAACTCGCCCGTGAAAGTCTGAGCCTCAACCGATTTTACACGTTTCCATCCTGCAGTCCCACTCGTGCCGCCATGTTAAGCGGATCTTTTCCTCATCGCTTGGGTGTTCCTGCTCCCGTTCGCACCATCGACTCAGGTCTCCCCGTAGAAACGGTGCTGCTGCCACAGCTATTGCAGGCAGAGGGCTATCGCACCGCCATGATTGGCAAGTGGCATTTGGGAGGAGAATACGTGCCCGAACAACGCCCCCATCGACGGGGATTCGACGAATTTTACGGCAGCTATCAAACGGGCATCGACTACTTCACCCACACCAATGAATCCGGCGAGTTGGATTGGTGGCGCAACGACCGGGTGGTTGAGGAAGCGGGTTACATCACTCACCTCCAAGCCACCGAAGCCGAGCGCCTAATCCGCGATACCTCCTCCCATCAACCGCTATTTCTCTGGTTCGCCGCCCACGCCCCTCATACTCCGGTGCAAGCGCCTGCTGCCACCGTCGCCCAATTTTCATCTACCCCCGGTCGCAATGGTCCGACTTACGCCGCGATGATCTACGAATTCGACCTCGCAGTGGGACGCATTCTTCGTGCGATCGACGACTCAGGCCAACGTGATAACACCATCGTCGTTTTCTTTTCGGACAACGGTGGCGTGCGGTTCTCGAATCGCGGGCAATTCCGCGGCAATAAAAACACGATTTACGAGGGCGGCATCCGTTCCCCTCTCCTGATCCGCTGGCCACAAAAGCTGCCCGTCATTGCCAGAACCGACTTCGTTGCATCCGTCACCGACTTGGCCCCCACCCTCTTGGCTGCCGCGGGAGTCGATTGGTCCAAGTTGAATACTTCGGATGGAATAAATCTTCTACCCTTCCTCGAATCCGCCCGCGTTCCAGCTCGAGATACACTGTTTATCGCCACTCTCGATGAATTTGCCGCCATCACCACCGGGTGGAAACTAGTCGAGACCCCAACCGAATTTGAGCTCTACGATTTAACTACCGACCCCACTGAGTCGCATAATCGTGCCTCCTCCGAACCCGATGTTGTCAACCAGCTGAAGAAATCGATCGAAGCTCTGAAACAGGAACTTCCTGCCACCACTCCACGTCCGGCTCGAGGTCGTCGCCGCTAAGACTCTACAATTATGCATTTCCATTTCTCCTTCCGTTTTCATGCTGCAGCCTTGGCTACCGTCGGTTGTTCCACTGCCCTTTTCGCCCACGAAGGCTCCCATAGCGGAGGCAACGAGATGCCGGCTTTGATCAATCAGGTCGAAGTCACCGTCACCGCCGACTATCGCGAATTCCACGTCGATTCCCTGCCCGATCACACTCACGGGCGCTTCCCCAATCCAGGCAATCCCCATCAGATCTCCCCGCAGTCCTCGATCTATCGCATCCCATTGAACCCCGTCGCGCTGGCATCGCCCCGCCCCGTCGGGATGGGCGCGTTCGGCCTCGCCCTGAATGGTATTCTCTTTGAACCCGCCGCCGCTGAATTTTGGCAAAACGACCGTCGCTCGGGCTGGCAATATGAAGCCTTGGGTCACCACCTCGATCTTGGTGAGGATACCAATCATGCCCACGTGCAACCGTCCGGAAAATACCATTACCACGGTGTGCCCACCGGACTCGTGGCCAACGTCAACGGCACGCAAACGTTCGCTCTGCTGGGCTACGCCGCCGATGGCCACCCTGTGTATTCGAACTGGTCTTACTCCAATCCTAACGACCCGCAAAGCGCCCTCCAACCACTTCGATCCAGCTATCGCCTCAAATCCGGCCACCGACCCAACGGTCCGGGTGGCGTCTACGACGGATCATTCGTGCAAGACTACGAATATGTGGCGGGGCTGGGAGACCTCGATATCGCCAACGGCCGTCATGGCGTGACGCCCGAATTTCCCGCCGGAACCTACTATTACGTGATCACGCCCACCTTTCCCTTTATCCCCCGCTATTGGCAGGGCGAACCGGGACCCGATTTCGGCCATCCCATGGGAGGCAATCAAACACAAGGGCCTCGCCCCGGCGCTGGCCCCGGCAATCGCGCCCGCGGTCCGGCCGCGGACGCCTTCCCCGCCCTCACCCTTCTCCGGGATGCGTCCTTTATGTCTTCACTCGATCTCTCCCCTGCGAAATCATCCGGATTGTCAGCAGCGTTGCGCGAGATTGAAACTTCGATGCGCCAAAGTCGCCCCACCGCAACAGACATCAATCCGGATGATCGTCGCGGTCAGCGTCTCGCCATGATCGCAGCCATCGAACCTCAAATCGAAGTCGCTCGCCGCCAGTGGCTCACTCCAGCCCAAAATCACGAAATTGACCAAAAACTCAATCGCGACCTCGGCGCCGACCTCCTCCTTCAGGCTGATATTCGCGCCAATCTCCAAATTTCGGATACGCAGTTTGCCTCGATTTACCAAGCGATTATCTACAGCCGCTCTCCCTACTCCATCTCATTGTCCTGGGCCGAAGTCGGAGACCTGCTCAACGAATCTCAACGTCAAGGCCTTCAGGAGCTCGTTGGACCACTCGACTAGAAAGCCGCTGCTTCAACATTGGGACGGCGTATGAGCCCAACGATTACACCAAGAGCATGAAATATTTGGACTTTGGCGTGGTCGGGACGCGAAGGAGAACGTAGTGCGGTGCCTTTAGCCCGCACTGGCCCGTTGACCAGATCTAGGAGTGCGGTCCCGCGAGGCGGTAACCGGAACACGCCCCTCAGCCTGGAAGTCTGAACCATCTACGGCATCCTTAAACTTTAACACCAAGATCCCGAGGGCACCGAGACATGACCCTAGATTCCGCAGCCGGAATGGGTCACAGAGCGCGGTTTTTGGAATCGATCGCGAGGTTGGCGCATTCATCCAGTCGGTGAAGGTCTACTCTCCGCCAAACAGCTCCGTAAGTCTCTGTGCAACTCTGGATTGCCTCTGTGCTCTCTGTGACGAACTGCGTTTTCTAGGATGGTATAAGCGTCACCGCGGCTATGCTTTGCGTCCTTATCACCTTGGTGGCCCGGCGTTGAAATCACAAGTTGAGCCGCAGTCCGTCATAGGCCAATCGGACGCGATCCGGGAGCGTGGCCTCGGTTTCGGCGTGATCCGAAAGGTGAGTCAGATGGGTCAAATAGGTCGTGCTCGCATCGATTTGACGCGCCACTTCCACCGCTTCATCGATCGACATGTGCGAAGGATGGGGCATGGGACGTAAACCATCCAGGACCACGACATCCGAATCACGGGCCAACTCCATCGCTTCAGTCGGCACCCGCTTACAGTCCGTGTAATAGGTGAACTTTTTCCCCGAACTGCGCTCCGTGAAGACAAGCCCCAAGGTATTCACTCCCCCGTGCGGCAAGAGCGTCGATTCGATCGTGCCCTCAGGGAGTTCCAATTTCGTCGGCATCTCCTCCAGTTTAAACGCGGCATACCCTCGCACCACCGGGCGATCCATAATCGCGTAAGGATAAATTGAGAGGATTCGGCCAATACCTTCATCAGTCGCATAGACCTGCAGCGCCTCTCCTCCCAATAAATCGCAAAATCGCCGCAAATCGTCCATACCCGTAATGTGATCCGCGTGACCGTGAGTCAGGATGAAAAGGTCGATCCAATTGATCTTTTCATCCACGCA
>CAXBOL010000347.1:0-5672 GCA_963977295.1 uncultured Opitutaceae bacterium | reverse complement strand
CAGTCGTTGCTACTCGCGCCTCGTGTCCACGACTTCATTCAACATCGCCAACCTTGGCAGGCTTTGCACATCGGAGAGGCACTCGTCGAAAAATGGAGTGAGCCTGATTCTCCCGATGCCATCAACGCCGCAGTCAACCTAGCACGTTCACTATTGGCATTGGATCAGATCAAGAACGACGAAAATGAGACACACCTGCGTGCTCACGGCCGATTCATGGCGAGATGTGAACCCAGGGAGTATCGACAGTTCGTCGAAGGATGTCTCATGAAACTAGCAAGGGTGGCGCCCATGAAGGTGACTGCCATGATCGGGAACAAACTCCGAAAGATCGTCCGTATCGAAAACGGCGTTGGACCAGGCCAACCCGTGCCATGGAAAGACAAATCTAACTACTGGTGTTTGGATGTCGCCCACCGGGGCCTTTATGATGAAGATGCTCGTGCGCTTTTGGTTACCGCTCTAGCCGAATCAACGGAGCATGCCGTGGGAGCGAATCCGGGAATTACTCAGGAGATTGTTACGCTTCTCCGACGGCAGCCTTCCCAGATTTTCTCCCGAGTGCTCTGGCATTTGGCCGCCAAACGTGCAGATGCACTCAAAGTCGTGATCGCAGAGGAAATCATCAAAGCTCCGTATTACGCCAACGAGGTCTACGACGCAGAATTCCACGACATGGTCCGAGCCGGATTCCGAGCGCACGGCGTCGAACTGCTGTCAAAAGACCAAAGGGCGGTCATCTTCGAAAAGATTCT
Source organism: uncultured Opitutaceae bacterium (assembly GCA_963977295.1). Taxonomy (GTDB): domain Bacteria; phylum Verrucomicrobiota; class Verrucomicrobiia; order Opitutales; family Opitutaceae; genus Actomonas. The sequence goes on along the minus strand of CAXBOL010000347.1, from coordinate 4,917 downwards.
GGCCGGTCCCAGCCGCGAGGAATACGAGAAATTCCACGGTCCGGAGGATACTGAAAAATTCTGGGAGGGATTCCGCCAAAATTTCATCTTACGACAACTCGCCCCGTTTTCCGAGGTGCTCTTTGGTCGATTTGCTGAGGCATTCGATGTACTCTCGGACCATGGCCATAATGTTCCCGCGGCCGAAAGCTATCGGCACAGAATCGAAGGCAGGGGCGGCACCGTTGAACAGCGGAGCCCCAAGACAGTGGAGGATCTGGCCGCGATGGACGACGAATCGCTGCTCGGGTTTCTCAACTCATGGAAGGAGGTCGGGCTGCACAAAGGAGATTTCCTGATCGAAATCAGCCTCCTGGGGCTCGCCAACGCGTTCGGCGCGGTTTTGGAAAGCGACCCTACGCGATTTGCTGCTTGGCGCGATCGCTGGAAGCGCTTGGTGCGGCCGATCTACGTCGGCGCGGCGCTAACGACGGCCGAGAAGCTTGTTCGTGCAGGAAGACACGATACTATTCCGGCTTGGCTCGCGCTTTGTCGTCAGGTGGTTGAACAACCGGGGATGGTACCTGAAAGTGGCAACGCGACTTCGGGCGACTCTCCGAATTGGACTTCAATCCGGCGAAATGTGTGCGATTTCCTCGAAGCTGCGGTGGACTCCAAGCAACCGATATCTCAAGACCACCGCGACGTCGTTTGGAAACTCCTCGAAGTTTTGGTGCTTGGTGACGATCCTGAACTAGAGGAAGCATATGACCCCAATTCCGGTCTGGGCCGTCCCTACAGTGTGGCGATCAACCGGTCACGCAGTCGCGCCATTGAAGTCGCATTCGACACGGCCGTTTGGTCGGACGACGTTTCCCCCTTAAATCGCCTGTTGGAGGCTCGATTTAAAGGGAAGCCCCCGCTCAGCCTCCCGGAACACGCCCTGCTGGTGATAAATTTCCCCCGCATCGTAGCGCTGGATCAACAATGGGCCACGGAACACATTGGGGCATTCTTCCCCCGAAAACCTTCAGAAAAATGGCAGGTCTTGTTCGCCGAGTATCTCGTCCATACCCGGGCCTTCATTGACCTGTGGCCCCTTCTCAAGGACGAGTTCGATCACGCACTCAATAATTTCCCCGCATTTGTAAGTCGTAGCAGTGACAACCAGCGGGACCAAGTCGCCGCCATGGGACAGTACCTTTTTTTCTACTATGTCCACGGCCTCGCTCCACTTTCTGGCGCAGACAGCCTTCTGCAGCGTTACCTGCGCCAAGCAGGAAAGAAAAAGCGGGCCGGGCTTTTCGGTCACATCGGCCACATGTTGGATCACGCGGGCTCTCTCTCTCCGGATATTCGTGAACGCATCGAATTATTCTTTGCCCAACGGGAGAGTGCCCGCGATTCGAACGAGTTGGAGAACTTCACCCTTTGGCTAGGTTCGAAATGCTTGGCGCCAAAGTGGAGGCTTAATGCGTACCTACAGCTTTTGAACAAACCTGACGGCAATGGCTCGTATTTTTCCGAAACAGGGACCCTCGCCGAACTCGTGACCGAGGAACCCGGCCTCGTGTTGACATGCTTTGAGAAGATTACCGCCTCCGCTCACCGGCAAAGGCACTTCTATTTGAAGAAGGAAGATGTGCAGGTGATCCTACGGGCTGGATTGAGCAGTCTGGTCGCGAGTATACGGCAAAGTGCCGAACTGTCTCGCGACAATCTTATCAAGATCGGGCAGAGTGATTACCTCGACGGGCTTGAGACACAGACCATCGATTAGTAATCTGGAGCCTCTCATTTCCGAGGCCGATGCCGCGTCCGACTAGGCCCAGCCACAGTCTTCCCTTCCGTGAATATTCGCTAGAGATCGCTGAGCCGAACTTTCGGGTAAGGTCGGTCGTACGAACCGCTCGTTGGATTTCGATCAAACGCCTCCGCTTGGTTCAGGAGCCGATCATAGGTCATTATGTCGACATCAGCCTGAGTCTGGTATGCGGCCTTTTTTCCCATTTCCGTTTTCGACAACTGATCCCTTCGGCCAATCACCACGTGATAGCTCCAAACTATCCATTGGTCTGGATCGTAAATCGGCATCCCGGTCGTGTCGGTCAGCTCATCGCCTTTCCGGCCAAAGACGAGTTCCCGTTGACTAAACACTTTCGCCAACTCACGGAGCACCTCGCCGCGATTCTTCTCCACGAAAGCCTTCCATGCCGCAATTTGGGCGAGCGCACCGTTGAATCTCTTGGCTGCTACTCCTTGCTTTGTGAACAGGGCTTCTCCGGGCGGTTCCAATTCAACGAAATGAATACAGCACGCGCCTGAAAAGGCACCAAAGGCTACAAAGTCCGCCACAAAATCTGTCCCGAACTTGAACTGACTGACCAATTTATTTGGATAAACTATCCCTTGAAGGCATGCAGACAGCACGAGTGGATGTTTCTCCAGCCAGCGCTGCATCGGACGTTCCGATGACGCCCGGTTGAGAGTTGTCCGCATACTTTTTTCCAATTCTGCCACCGACCTGATCCATAGCCATCTGCTCCCCCATGACAAGCCCATCGCCTGTCTGTGATCCAGAGAATGTAAATCTAAAGACGTCATCCCTTGAGTTTGGACTAAATGGGCCGTCCGCCCTTACTTCCATCGGAGAGACTCCCGATCGCGGATCAGTTGCTGGAGTTCGAACACGCGGCTGACCTTCCCTTTCGCCTTCAGAAGTTTCCGATCAGCGTCGTCTATCCAACACAAGATACCGAACGGACGCTTCTCGATCCGACCTGCAATCTCTTCGCTGAAATAGTCGCGCTGTGACACCTGAATTCCGTGGCCGTGCGCAAGGTAAGATTTGCTGTAGAGTTCCAATTCGAGGTGCACCGGTCCTGCCTTGCCTTTCAACTTCACCATCATGTCCGGAAAGCCCGTCCGCACCCGGACGATTTGTTCGATCCCAAGTTGTGCCTGAGCGGCCACGATGACCGCCAATACCTCCTGTTCGTTGCGCGGCTCACGACCCAACGCCGGAATATGTTTCGGATCGAACTCCCGTTCCCGCACTTTGCTCCGGACCTCGTCGAACTCCTCTTTCGTCACCTCAACCAATGTGGTTTGGCGGAAGTAATTTCGTTCGATCAGGTCTTCGATCGCCGGCACACCAACGGGCCACTGCGGCTGCCATCCCGAGGGTTCCCCTTTTATGAACCAGGCCTTCTTGTGCCGGCCGCAGATCTTCTTTCGCACCCGTTCCGGAATCGGTTCGTAGGCGGACTCCCGGGTGCATTCCGAGAATCCCGTGACCAAGCTCAGCGCCCGTTCGCGTGCGTCAGATGCAGTGTAGGCAAATCCAATCCACTGATCACCTTTTTTCACGCGGCGAAACACGGCCGGCTCGTCCGATTCACCCGTCCGCCAAATGCAGTGCGGCAGCGTCTGCAACGCATCAAACCCATGTTTCACGATCCAATATTTTCGCGTTCGCATTTTGTGAACGACAATCCTGTGGACCGGACCATACTTCGTCAGCCTTAGAATCTCCGGCTGCGCACTTTACAGGCTGGGTTTACCCGAACGCTGAAACTGAAAGCAAAACGCCTATGATAGTTTCAAGGCTCATGATTTATGCTCTTACCAACGATCAATTCACGGTGGTTTTCACTACGCGATTGCAGCAATTTTGTCCAGACGACTCCTCAAGATCGGCAATCGTCCCTGGCTGGCAGAGTCGAAAGCTAAATGACCTGCCAGCGACTCCTGAAAATCCGATTGTTCATTCAAACGCTTAACTCCATGGGCGACGTATACCTTGAGCGCTGGTGCCGCCGAACCAAGCTCTTCAACAATTGAAGCGCGTCCATCAATCACGGCGACTATATCCTCCAGATCATGACTGCCGAAGTAGTCGCCTTTGCCTCGGTCAGCGAAAGCAGTGAGCTTGGTCGCAATAAACGCCACTGCTGAAATCAGCGGCACCTTAACCCCAAAAATTTCTCGAGGGGTGGCTGTTTCAAGAGCCTCCGCGAACCATGTCGTATTAAGCCCAATCAACGCCCCCTCAGTCGGCATGATGTCCACGATTAGATCATCCAATCGCCAGCGGCAGATTGGGGCTCCTTGAGAGGTGTCATGCTTGAATCCCGCCTGACGCAATGTCTCTTCAATGTCGGAATACCTTCGGTTGGCCATTACCTCGACAATCTCACCAAGATCGTCGGTCGGTCGAACCGGGGACAGGTCAGGCTGATCAACCAAGAACTCCACGATGGACCCGCCAACAAAAGCATATCTAAACCCCAAGGGATCGAGCTTTTGGGCGACTTTGGCCAACAGGCTTGGATTAATTCATGGAGCAGGCTCCTTCATCAGGATTTCTAGTTCATCTTCTGCAATTTTACGCTCACGGGCGCGCCCCAGCCGCAGCATGTCCACTAGAGCCAAAATATCATAGAGCTTTCTGTCATTTGAAGCGGCAAAAACTACACTTGGGTAGAGAGGTTTCACGGCTTGCCCCCTTCCTGATCCTTCAGGGTCAGGCCAGACAGGGGGAAGCTCATTCGAAAGAACTCTATTCTGGATGACAGGCGCAGCCCATGCGGTCGGCATACCACGGGTGATTTCTTTGGTTGAGGCCGGGAAGGCGAAGGGTGCGCCATTGATCAGGAAGCGGAATAACGACTGACGATTGACCCGCTTCTGGTCAGGATCAACTAACCGAGCCTCAATGAGTCTGCGCACGGCAGCGTGCGCCTCGGATGCGCTGATTCCGAGTGCTTTGCCCAGTTCGGCGTAGCTTTTGGCTGACCCCGAGGTAGACAGTTTTAGAGCGACAACTAAATCTTGGCCCTTCATAAGAGGGAGTTACGCTATTCGCGAATTGCGAATACTGTTGTCAGTTTGCACTTAAAGTGCACCACTAATTTGCGGTTCAAAGTGCACCATTTT
>CAXBOL010000346.1:0-5687 GCA_963977295.1 uncultured Opitutaceae bacterium | reverse complement strand
CGTGACAGGTTGTCGGCCTGTGTCGTTTCGAACCCGGTGGTGCTGCCGCGCCCGGCGCGGAATCGCCTTCGATGATGTAAATCGGCATGTTGCCGAAACCGAGCTGAAATACGCCCGTCGCAAGGTCTCCATCGTCAATCTTGCGGTCGATTTCCATGAGTTGTTCCGTAGTGGCCGACACGGGACGTTCCGCGGAAGCGACCAACGAAATCGCGGCCGTGACGATGCGGCCGTTCTGCAGCACGTCGTGGTCCCAGGTGTAGGATCCGCCGAGGGGACTTACTCGGGTCCAACTGGTTTTTGACAAATGGCCTTCCATGCCATCGGGAAAATCTTGGGCGGCCGTCTGGGTGTCCGGCCACTTGCCGTGCATCTGGGCGTATTGATTGAACCCGCCGGAGAACACGCGCAGATCGTTAACGTAGGTGTTGATCCTGGTCAAATTTCCGGCCTTGCGTGATGCCGGTAGAGCCATGGAGGACAATATTCCGATGATCATGACTACCACCGCTATTTCTACCAAAGTGAATCCGTCTCTGCTTTGGGGGAAACGCTCGGGGGATTTCGAACGTGGTGAACACCTGATTCGTGACGACGATTGCGGGGAGTTTTTCATGGACCGAATGGGTGGAACGCGTCGGCGGGGATTTTAAGATTTAACCCGGTTTACGATTGGCCAGGACGGTAATTAAGCCAATCGGCGGGTTCGTCTTAAATTCAATCATCTCCAGCCCGGGAGACAAGCGTGAACCCGTTGGTTTTCATTTAGTTTAGGCAAACGGGATGAAGCGTTATGCCCATGGCCGGGCGGGGGCGGTCCGGAGAGTCAGTGCTTCTTAAACAGGTGGGCGATCGCGTCTTTCAACGGGAGATCCGCAATGGTGATTTCGGTGAGCGGCGTGCCGTTGCCCAATGACTCCGCCAGGGCGATGGCGCCGTAGATCAGGCCGCGATAATCGCCGCCATAGACAGTGATGACTTTGCTTTCGGGGGTGATGGGGAATGTTTCTGGTTTCAGCCGATCCAGATTCAGGGCCAGACTTATCATGACGTCGTAACCTTCGTGTTCGTGGAGGTCGTGATGTCCTTGGGCGGCGGGCTCGTCATTGAGTTTGTGCGCGGGGTAAGCGGCTTGAGGCGAGGTGGCGTCGGGCAAAACTTAGACGTTGGCGGCGCGGCCAGATCCGGTCAATCCGGCCATCACCACGACCAGGATCAAAAGAGAATATTCCATGAGGCAAACGGCGAATGGGGGGCACGATTAGGGGAGTCCCCCCACCCAAGACGATGGGCGTTGAGACACAGCCTTGGCCGTCAGTTGGCGGGACAAATCCGGTCGTGATCCTGGCGCGAACTATAGCCGGGAAAGAATCAACGAAGGCGCAAGTCCGAGGGCGAGTAGGCCGAGGTTGATGAGTATGAGAACGAGTTTGGTGCTCGTCGCGACCGGGATGCTCTTTTGGTCCGCGCCAGCGGGAGGCGTGATGACCAAGGCGTTTTTGAGGGCCACGAGGTAATAATAAAGCCCGACGGCACTCGCCATGATGCCGAGGATGGCGAGACCGCCAGTGGCACCACCGATGCCGCCGGATTTGAAGGCGGCGACGAAGATGCCAAACTTACCAAAAAAGCCAGCCAGTGGAGGCACTCCCGCCAAGGAGAGCAGGCACACGAATAGGGTTGCCGCCAGGAGAGGCGCCCGACGATACAGGCCGAGAAGATCAGACAGGGAGGGGCCCACGCCCGCGCGGTCCAGGATACCAATGACCCCGAACGCTCCGACCGTCGCCAGTCCGTAGGTGATCGCGTAGTAGACTAGCGGACCGTAACCCACCTGGTCGGCGACCATGACGCCCAGCAGCATGATGCCCGCGTGAGCAATGGCGGAGTAGGCGAGCAGGCGTCGGAAGTTTCTCTGTGCGAGTGCGGCGAGATTACCGAGTATGAGCGAGGCGGCGACGAGAATACCGACCACGGGCAGCCATCCGGCCAAAGGGATCTCGGCGCCGGGACCGCCCGAAGCCGCGCTGAGTCCCGGCCACAACAGGCGGGCAAATACGGTTAGACCGGCCAGCTTGGAGGCCGAGGCGATCAACGCCGCCGCCGGAGCTGGTGCACCTTGGTAGACGTCGGGCGCCCACAAGTGGAATGGCGCGGCGGCGGTCTTGAATCCGAACGCCACCACGATCATTACCAGTGCCACCAACAGCAGCGGTTGGTGTCCGTCCAGAGTGCTGATTGTAACGGAAATGACCGACAAGTCGATCGATCCCGTGAGGCCGTAGAGCAGGCTGAAGCCAAATAACAGGAAGGCCGCAGCCATGCCGCCGAAGAGAAAGTATTTGAGGGCAGCTTCGGCTGAGGCTGCACTGCGTTTATCGAACCCGGTGAGCAGGTAGAGCGTGAGGCTGGCCAACTCAATGGCGAGGAACACGACGAGCAGTTGTTGCGCGACCGCCATTAGCGTCAGTCCGGCGGTGCCGAGCAGGATGAGCGCGATGAACTCGACGGGATTGCGCAGACGGGTCGATGCGGGCGCCAGGGCCACCGTGAGCAAACTGAGCAACAGGATGCCGAGACGAGAAATACTGCCGAGGGCGTCGAGTCGAAACACGGGGCCATACATCAAACCGGGTGCACCGACCTCGATGACCCCATAAATGGCGGCGAGGAGCCACACCACGCCAAGGGTTGCCGCAGTGTGCATGCGGGTCTCGTCTGATTGACGTTTTCCCCAACCCATGTCGACGCCGATTATCACGAGAGCGCCGAGCGTGAGCATGAGCTCGGGCCGCATGGCCAGCAGGAGTTCGAAGTAGGTGCTCACGAGCTCATTCCTTTGATGAGGGCTGACATGAGAGGCGACTGCAGCGCGGGTTCGATCCAATTTAACAGGATGTCCGGTCGCAGACCGATTAAGAGGGTGGTGGTGAGCAGGAGGATGGCTCCGGTCTTCTCCGGCCACGTGAGCGGCACGTAATTCGGTTCGGTGCCGTTCGTTTTAGTCTGCCCGAAGAACGCGAGCTGCATGACCCGCAGTGTAAACGCAGCGGCAATCAATACGCCCACGGCAGCGGCGAAGGTCCACCAGGGAGAGGTGCCCCACGTGCCGATGAGAATGGAAAGCTCGGCCGGAAAACCGGAGAAACCGGGCATGCCCATAGACGCGAGGGCGGCGATCACAAATGTGGTGGCCGCAAACGGCATCAGGCGAAAAAGAGGCATCGCTTTCAAGGCCGCGAGTTGCCGGGTGTGCGTGCGTTCGTAAACCATACGGCCAACCACGGCGAAGAGCAGGCCGGCTATCACTCCGTGCGAAAACATTTGCAACACGGCTCCGCTGAGGGCGCGTTCATTGGCGACCGCCAGACCGAGGATCACAAAGCCCATGTGGCTCACACTCGAGTAGGCGATGACAAATTTGAAGTCCTCCTGCACGAGGGCGACGAGTCCGGCGTAAATGATGCCGATGATGGCGAGTCCGGCGATGATCGGTTGCCACGCGACAAACGCCTCGGGCAGGAGCGGCATCGCGACCCGCAAGCAGCCGTAGGCGCCGAGCTTCATGACCACGCCAGCTAGCAGCATTGATGCGCCCGTCGGGGCGGCGACGTGGCCGGTGGGTGCCCAAGTGTGCAACGGGAAAATACCGGCGAGGGTGGCAAACCCGAAGAATAAGAGGCCGAAGGTGGCGAGTTGTTCAGTCCAACCCAGCGTCGAGGCGGCGGCGGCCAACTCGGGTAGTGAGAAATTCGTCGCCCCACCGGCGGCGTAGACCCAAACGAGTCCGGCCAGCACCAGCGCGCTGCCCGCGAAGGAGTAGAGCACAAGTTTCATCGCGCCATATTCGCGGTTGGCGGAACCCCACTTCGCGATGAGGAAGTATTTCGGCACGATCGCGATTTCGTAGAAGACGAAAAACAGGAAGGCGTCGGCGCTGAGAAACACGCCGTAAACTCCGCCGATCAGCGCAAGGAAGAGGGCAAAAAACTCTCCCGCCCGTTCCTCGATGTTCCACGAAAACAGGATGCCGGCCGTCGCCGCGAGTCCGGTGAGCACGACGAGAGTCATACTGATCCCGTCGGCGGCGAGATGGTAGCGGATGCCGAGCTCCCGAATCCATGGCAGATCGATCAAGACCTGCATTTCGGACGACGGGACAAACTGAGACCCCGCGTAAAGCGTGCAGGCCCAGGCGGCGACCGCTGAGATCAGCGCGATCCCGCGGGCGGCGGCGGCCGAGCGTCTGCCCGCGAGGAGGCAAAGTGCTGCGCCCGCAAAGGAGAGGTAGATGGCGTAAGGCAGCGCGTTCATGGCAGGAGGCCAGTCCACGAGGAGACCAGCGGGTTGATGAGACTCACCAAGAGCTGCGGCAGAATGCCGAACAGGAACATCAGTGCGACGAGCGGGATGAGCGTCAATTTCTCACTCCCGGTGAGGGCGGCGAAGGTAGTGATCGTGCCACCGATCGGGCCGTGAAACACGCGCTGCCACATCGTCAGGAGGAAAAGCGCGGTGGCCAGAAGACCGAGCGTGGCAATGGCGGTGACGACGGGAGCGAAGCCAAACACCCCGCGGAAGATGAGAAATTCACCCACGAATCCATTTAGCCCGGGAAGTCCGAGTGAGGAGAACATCGCCACCCCGCAGAGCCCGGCAAATACCGGCATGATGGTGCGCAATCCCTTATTTCGCGTCTCCATTATGCCGATACAGGCGAACAGCGCGGCAGCGGAGAGCCCGTGGTTGAACATCTGCAGCAAGGTGCCACTGAGCGCGGCGGTGGCAGCCTCGGGTTTGACTCCGGGGGCGCTGGCGATCGCGAACAGAGCGAGGAGACAATAGCTGAGGTGGTTGATTGAAGAGTAGGCGATGATGCGCTTTAGGTCTCGTTGCACCAGAGCGGCAAACGCGCCGAGCACGACCCCGGTGAGAGCTAGCCACAGCAACGGTGTCTCCCAAGCCTGCAGTTCATCCGGGAAAATGGGCCAGAGGATACGCAGGAAGCCATAGACTCCCATTTTTGACATGATGCCGGTCAGGAACATCGAGGCCCCGGTCGGGGCTTCAGCATAAGTCGCCGGCAGCCAGGTGTGGAAGGGGAAGAGCGGCACTTTAACCGCCAGCCCAAGTAACACGCCGACGAATATGATGGTCGCGAGACCGGGGCCGATGGCGGCGGTCAGGGTGCCATTGGCGCGCATGAGCGCCAGCTCGGTGAAGTCAAGAGTGCCGGCCGAGGCGTAGAGGGCCGCGAAGCCGGCGAGCATGAACACGCTGCCGCCGATGGTGTAGATGACGAACTGGTAGGCGGCGGCGGTCGCGCCGGAGCCGCCCCAGAGGCGAATGAGGAAGTAGGCGGGCACGAGGCTCAGCTCCCAGCAGATGAACCAAGGGAAGAAATCCAGGGCGAGGAACACGCCGAGTGCGGCCCCCTGCAACACGAGGAAGAGCGCGCCGAAAAGCCGCACGTCACGGGTTTCGCGCCACGAGGCGAGGAGCGAAATTGGGCCGATGATTCCGGTCAGTAACACCATGAGCAGGCTCATGCCGTCGAGGCCGAGATGATAAGAAATGCGGAGTGACTGAATCCACGCGTGTTGTTCGACGAACTGCATTCCCGCGGCGGGGTCGAAGCGGCCCAGTGCCAGTAAGCCCAGCACCGTGGTGGTCAGGCTGCCGGCGAA
>CAXBOL010000345.1:0-5695 GCA_963977295.1 uncultured Opitutaceae bacterium | reverse complement strand
TTCTGGCCGGAAGTGATGTGATCCGACGGGTGATGTCGTCACATTGTCTATTTAGGGACAGCGACCGAAGATATGTTATCCAGTCGAGACGTCGGTCTTAACATCAGGTTGGAAAACCGGTAACAAAAATATGCGAGAGGCCGAGCGCCTGCGGGGATCATCCATGAATGGGTGTAGACAAAGTGACGACGTGATCCGCCCGATTCGTTTTTAACCTCAAAATCATGAATCATTGGACTGACCCCATTTCCGACCCCCGTCTGCAACTGTAGATCGCCAATTGCTTGGCAATTGAACCAGTCCAAACTGACGATGAATTCGTCTGGAATAAAGCAGCGGATCCCGTGCGCCTCCAAGAACTACACCGCCGAATAGAGATCCTGCAAATACCGATATCGCGCGAGGGTGACCGTAGGAGAATGAGGCCACTCAAATTCAATCACATGGTTCAATCAACGCTTTCTCACCTCTAGTGAGCAGCTCAGAAAGTGTAAACCAAGGACGTCATACCTTGAATTTTGACAAATAAGAGTATCTCACTGGGGATCAGGATGTTGTTTGTTAATCTAAGGGGGCCGGTCTCTTTTGGCGCCTCGTAGGCACCCATTTTTGCATTGCTATTCATAGCGCTTCACTTGGGAGCATGGGACTTTGGTATCACCTGTTTTGACCTGCACTGCCTTTCCTTCGGTTCACCGCTTTTTTTCCGATTTATGATTCAATTCTTGGATACGCCGGGTGAAGAACTCGCGTTGGGCTTCGTTGGTGGCGAGGGCTAGGGCGTGACGGTAGGCGGCTGCGGCGGCGACAGGGTGGTTCATTCGGCGGTGGAGGTCGGCCGCGGTCGCGTGTAGGGGCAGGTAGGTTTGCAGGGTCGGTTCGGGCAGGAGTGAGGCGAGGGCGCGGAGCGCAACCGCGGGGCCTTGGGCGAAGGACAGGGCCACGATGGCATTGAGTTGCACCACCGGTGAGGGCTGGAGGTCGTGAAGGCGTTGATACAGCAGATGGATCTGCGGCCAGTCGGTGGAGGCGTAGTCCGGCGCGGTGGCGTGGATCGCGCTGATGGCGGCTTGGAGTTGGTAGGGGCCGGGGGTTTGCCCGACCAGCGCCTCTTCCAAAATGAGTGTGCCTTGGCTGATGAGGGCGGAATTCCAGCGACGGCGATCCTGATCCTCCAAGGTGACGAGGCGCCCCTCGGCGTCGAGTCGGGCCGGGCTGCGGGCATGGTGGAGCACGAGGAGTGCGAGCAAGCCATTGGCTTCGGCGTGGTCGGGCACGAGCCGCACCAGAATGCGCGCCAATCGAATCGCCTCATCGCAGAGTTCGGTGCGGAGGGGGAGGGGATCGTGGGTGGTCAGATAGCCTTCGTTGAAAATCAAGTAGAGGGTCGAAAGCACCCCATCGAGGCGTTCGTCCAGTTGGTCGGCTTGAGGGACTTCGTAGGGAATCCGGGCGACCTTGATCTTACGCTTCGCGCGGACCAGTCGCTGTGCCATGGTGGTTTCGGGCAACAAGAAGGCGCGGGCGATCTCGGGGGTTTTGAGGCCGCCGAGTGTTTGCAGGGTGAGGGCGACTTGCGCGTCGGCGGAGAGGGCGGGGTGGCAGCAGGTGAACATGAGCCTCAGCCGTTCGTCGGGAATCTCCTCGGCGCTTTGCCAGGCGCGTTCCGCGTCCTCGTGGTTGTCTTGCAGCGTGGTCACGAACTCGGCCGTTTTGTGGCGAAGCGATTCCCGGCGGCGGATGGCGTCGATCATCTTGCGACGGGCGACCTGATAGAGCCAACGGCCCGGGTGGTCGGGAAAAGCACCGGGTTGCATCCATGCTTGGAGAGCTGCGACCACCGCCTCCTGCAGGGCATCTTCAGCGAGTTCGAAATCACGGATCGAGCGCACGAGGCTGGCGAGCACTCGGCCCCGTTCCTCTCGAAAGATGGCGTCGATTCGTTGCTGAAGATGCCCGTCCACGGTGTGCGGATCTTACGCGCCAGGGATCGACATGATCGGCCGGACCTCCACGTGGCCGACATGGGCCGCGGGGATCTTGGCGGCGTAGGAGAGGGCTTCGTCGAGGTCCTTGCAGTCGAGGATGTAGAAGCCGCCGAGCTGTTCCTTGGTTTCGGCAAAGGGGCCGTCGCTGATGGTGCGCTGGCCCTGACGCACCGATACGGTCGAGGCGGTGGGCGAATCCTCCAGCGGTTCACCAGCCACGTATACGCCGGCAGCTTCCACCTCAGCGGAGAACGCACCGTAGGCTTCGAGGACTTGGGTAAATTCAGGGGAGTCGGGAGCCGGCATTTTGGATTCGTCGCCGTAGAGCAGATAGATGTATTTCATGGGTCTGTTTTTTTAGGGGGAGTTGGAGAGCGCGGCCGTTGTGACCACTCGAACGTAAAGGGGTCGAATGGTCCCAGTGAAAATCGACTGCCGGGTGAAGTTTTTTTCAAAAAGCCAGATTTAGGCGACCTCAGAAGTCAGGCTTTCGGGTTTTGGGGAGGGGGCGAAAGTGAGACGCTATTGGCATTTACCCCGTCTTCTTCGTTGCGCGCGATTTGGGAGTCTTACCGGGCTGCAGCTGGCACTCCGAAACGCCGGCTGAAGCTCGGCGCTACGCTACCCCAAACCCCAAAGCCTGACCCCATTGGCCGCCTTGACCCCATTGGCCGCCTCCATTGGCCGTCTGGCAGAAAGCCTTACTTGATTTCCTTACATTGATGTCTTACTCATTGGGGCATGAAGGCCACGCTTACCAGTAAGGGTCAGATCACTATTCCGGTGGGGGTCCGTAATCGGCTTCATCTCAAGCCGGGCGACATTTTGGAGTTTGATGAAAATGCTCCGTTTCTGAAGGCCTCCAAGGCCATCCCGCCGGAAGCTTGGACTGAATTTGGCCGTGAGGCGAACGACCCGTGGCATGGCATGGAGATCTCCGAGATCATGACCGAGCTACGCGGCCCCGTCGAACTCCCCAGCGAGCATAAAAACGGCGCTCAGCGGCGGGTGAAAGGGAAGTGAAATGCGGACCGCTTTGGATAGTTCCGTGCTTATCCTGCTTTACCGCAAGCAGGCCGGCTGGGAAACGTGGAGGGACCGACTCCAGCACGCGGCCAGCGAAGGGGAGTTGATCATCTCGCCGGTGGCTTTCGCCGAGTTTTCCATCGCTTACCCGACATTGAATTCGGCCCGCGCCGACTTGGATCGACTCCACATCTATTACGAACCCTTTGAGCCGGCGGCGGCCTATCTGGCCGGACAGATTTTCCTGCGCTACCGGCGGGAAGGTGGACCGCGTCAGCATCTGATTCCCGATTTCCTGATCGCGGCCCACGCGAGCGTGCAGGCTCATCGCCTGGCCGCGATTGATCGCGGATACCTGCGCACCTATTTCCCTACGCTCACGCTGCTCACTCCCTCCGACTGACGGCGTAGCTGACCGCTTTTCGGGTCCTTAGCCGGGAGATTTCAGCCACGAAGGGAGCGAAGCCATCAGCCTGAAAGTTGGGGTGTAAAACCCCCTGTGGTCATCAACCCGAGTCAGTCCAATGATTCATGATTCTGGGTTGAGGCATTGGTGGTTGGGAAGAAATCCGAAGGGGGCTGTCCAAGCTTGTTTGGGCAGTCCGGAGGGGAGTTTACTTCGCACTTCGCGGTAATTAAACGCAGGTGCCGACTGGCACGCGTGGGGGGGCGGTCGTCGGCGAGCGACGCCCCTTCGTTGGGGGAAGCTGGTAGCTTGATGGGCGATTACCTCAACTCCTACGTGATGTAGTGGGCGAGGTCGGCCCGGGCTTCCTGCATGCCGGTGAGGATGCGGTGAGCGTGGTTGAGGAGCTGTTTGCCGGGAGGCGTGAGGCGAATTTGGCGGCCGCGGCGGTCGACCAGGCGGACCTCGAGTTCGTCTTCCAATGACTTGATGGAATGACTAACGGCAGACTGGGTGACGTTGAGTTCTTGGGCGGCAAGTGTGAAGCTGCCCACGCGGACTAAAGTGACAAAAGCGAGAAGTTTGCGGCTATCGAGAATGGGCGTCATCAGTGTGAAGTTAGGCCCCGCTGGACCGTTTTAATCCTCCTGAGACAGCAACAACCGAGCCAGATAGGCTCAGATTCGCCTAAAAGTGGGGCCGCAATGCCTAATTCACGTTACGATTTGAAGTCTTTGCTTACGCGTAGCGCTCTTCTTTCCACGGGTCGGCGCCATTGGAGTATCCGCGGATTTCCCAGAAGCCGAGTTTATCTTCGGTTAGAAACGTGAGAGCTTTGAGGAATTTGGCCCCCTTCCATGCGTAGAGCTTGGGCACGATGAAGCGAGCGGGTCCGCCGTGTTCGCGCGAGACGGGGGCGCCGTCGAAGGACGTGGCCACCAAGACATCGTCGTCGAGGCACTGTGCAAGGGGCAGATTGGTCGAATAACCGTCGTAGCTGGTGAAATACACGAACTTCGCTTCGGGCAACGGGCGCACCCGCTCGAAGAGCTCGGTGAACGCGACGCCGCCCCAACGGCAGTCGTATTTACTCCAAGTGGTGACGCAGTGAAAGTCGCTCACATCTTCGACTTGGGGGAGGGCATTGAAGTCGGCCCAGCTCAGGGAGAGCGGATTTTCCACCGCCCCGTCGATGGTGAGCGTCCACTCGTCGAGGGGGATGTCGGGTTGGACTCCCAGATCGAGCACGGGAAAGCCGGTCGTGAGTTTCTGGCCGGGAGGCAGGCGATCGGTGGTCGCTTCGGTGCGGGGACGCACTCCCTGGGCGACTTGTTTGGCGGCCCAGGCTTCTTTGGCGGCGATGTAGCGTGCTTTCGACATGGCGAGAAATGAAATGCTATGCCGGGTGGGGAGCAATAGGGATGATTTGAATCCGGGGACTTTTCGGGAGCTGTCAGTCAGTGTTTTTTAACCACGAATGAACACGAATAGGGCTTCACTACCGTTACGCGATGGAGCCCAGCAGGGTGACTTTTACAGGAGAGAACCGAGAGAACGGAGACCTTGTGTGGCCGTCAGCACTGGTTTTTTAACCACACGGAGGGCGGGAGCGCGTAGATGGTGCGCTCGAAGAGCGTGCCCCGAAGGGGTGATGCAAGCGGGTGCCCCTTGGGCAGCTGAAGAACAAATGCACCCAGATTAACACTGATACTGAGCCGTCAGCCGAGGAGAGTTGCCCACTAAATTACACGAAAGGGCACGAAACCGTCAGCTTGTTGTGTTTTTGACCACGAAACACACGAAATACACGAAACCGTCAGCCTAGAGGTGGGCCTGTCCTTTTGCGTTTTGATCATTGAATAGTGAGTGCTGCATGGTAACCGGGCTTTCGAGAACGAGGACGAGGACGGGAAACGATATTTGAGGGGCTTTCGTTCGGGTCGCTTAACCCTTAACGTCTAACAGCGCTTCGCAGGCCCCGCGGCGGCGGTGGTAGTAGAGGGCGCGGCCTCCTTGGTAGAGGAGGGCGATGAGGGCGGGTAGGCTGTAGAGCATCACATTCACGATGCTGAGGGCGCGGGGGAGTTCGCTGAGGGGGAGGCCTTGGGCGCGGATTTGGGCTTCCATCTGAGCCATCACGTCAGGCGGAAGCGTGTTCATGAAGGTGTTGACGTCGAATTCCGCGATGCGCCAGCCGACGTAGGCGAAAATGGTCAACATAAGGCCGATCTGGCTTGCGATGATCCAATTGAGCCCGTCGATGAAGCCTTGGCGC
>CAXBOL010000344.1:0-5699 GCA_963977295.1 uncultured Opitutaceae bacterium | reverse complement strand
CGCCCGAGCTCGCTTCGACGCCCTGCAAGCAAAGCACCGATCAATAAAAATTCCGGCTGACTTTGAACTACTCCCCTTCACCCGCCCCGAACGCAGTGAGGACGGCATCATTTACGTCGAATCGACCGAATTCATCCGCCTGCCCCGCCTGCCATGAATTACCTTTTCCGAATAATTCTAACCTGCGTCAGCGCCGCGACCAGTGTGGCGCAATGGGCCGTGCACGATCCGATCAATACAGCCGTCAACGCCGGAATCCAAACGGTGCAGAAAGCCAATCACGTGGAGACGTTGCACCAATGGGCGATCCAACTAGAAAAGCTCAATCGCCAAATTCGGCAATTCGAAGACCTCCTGGTCGAACAACGCCGCATTCGGGCAGTGATCGGAGATCCCTCTCTCGCGGGCGTGCAAATGGTCGTGGAGAAATTGGGCCCAAAGGACTTTGCCCGGACTTACGGGGAAACGTGGAGGGCGATTCGCCGGATTAACGACGCTTCCGAATCACTCCAGCGCACCGCCGGAGGCATTTTTCGGGAGATCGATGATCTGACCATGCTCAATCAACGTTTTGAGCGTCATACTTCAACCTATCGACCTTTCGCCGCTGTCGAGGCGCACGTCGAAAACTTCGATCACATTATCGGGGAAACATCGGCGCGGCAGGCCGAACTTCAATCCGCGCTGTCCGACACCTTGGCCGAACTTCGTAGAGCCTCAACCCAAGCGCAGGTCGATCAACTCAACCTCAAAGTCGCGGTGCTCAATGGACAACTTAACGCCATTGAATCCGAACGCCGTCGGGGCATGGATCAGCTCTCCGCCCAACGCATCGAGAACCTGAATCAGGCCGAAAAGGAACGGCAGGATTTATTGGAAAAACAAATCCACGATGAGTCGCAAACTCGCAACGTCATCAACACGTGGCAGCGATCTTTTCGGATTAGCCCAGACGTCTACACGCAGCCATGAAGCGTCCCTCCCGTATGATCTTTTTGCTCAGCCTCCTCCTAGTAGGACTCGGCTGCAGCGCGTTTTTGATCCGACGTCATCAGGCGGAAACCGCTACGCCAGTGCCACCACCCTCAAAGCGTGCCGCCGATTCGCAGGACAACGCTGCAATCAACGATTGGCAGCGCGGAATCAAACTTGATCGTCGGCCTTCCTACACGCCCACGCCTCCGTCAGATCGGAAACCGCGTTCATCGCAGGGAAGTGACCCACTCCACACGAAACCGCGGGAGGAACCCAACTGATGGAAAACTTCGCTCCCGGATTGCGTCCGGCCATCATTGATTTGGCCAACACCTTACGCTTCGTCGTCTTCTTCGTCGCGATCGCCGGATTCATGCTGCACGTGCAACGAGCCCGAGCGGACTTCGAGAGTCTGGCCCGGCCGCTGGTCAGCGCGATTCTGATCATCGGCATCATCGCCACCTTACCCCATTGGTTTGGCTTTACCGAGCGGGTGTTTCTTGAAATCGCGAATGCCGTCAACGAGCGCTACACGGAGCACCCCATGCAAGCCGCGACATTGCTACGCGACAGTGTCACGGAAGACGCCAATGAGTTCAGTTTAAGTCGTATCGGCGAGTCGTTGTATCGAGCGACGCTGTGGGCGGCCGTCAAACTCATCGCACTGATCGCGAGTCTGCTGCAACTGCCGTTTCTTCTGCTCCAGTATCTGCTGAAACTGCTGTGCTATCTGTTTCTGCCCATCGCGCTGGGACTGATGCTGGTGCCGTCGTTGGCTTCGCTGGGAGCAAAGTATGTTCAACAAACGTTGGCCGTCCTTTCCTGGCCCATCGGCTTCGCGGTCACAGAACTGGTCGCTTACAATCTGCTGACGGCTTTTCAGCAGAATCTCGCCGTTGCCTACGACTTGGCTCCAGGGCAAATCGATGCCGCCTCCTACGGGAGTTTGATCGGCGCCTTACTCGCGGCCCTGTGGTTGATCTTGGGGACGCTCGGCACGCCATTTTTGATGCAGGCCCTGATCGTATCGGGATCGCCCCTCAACACTGGCGGCACGTCGGGCATGCAACAGCTCTACGCCATCCAGCAAATCGCGTGGATGATTCGATCTATTAAAACAGGCGGGGCCACCGCAGCGATGGCTGCGACCAAGGGAATGAACTCCCCCGGCGGTCCCTCCAATCTCCCACCTCCGCCGCCGACCAGCAACGCGCCCATTCCACCCAAACCGGATCCGGCGGGTGACCTCCGTGCGCAATCTGCTTTTTCCGCCCACACCCTGCCGACTGCTCACACCACGATCTGAACCCTTTCGTCATGACTGAACCTAATCTTCGCCACACTCCCGCACCTCCGGGCCGGCTGGAAAACGCTAACCCGCCGCGCCGATCCTGGCACCCGCTCGATTTGTTCGTGAATCCGGCTCTGGCCGCCCGTTGGTGGTTCTTGGTCGCCGTCGCCTCCCTCGGGTTGAACGCCGTGCAACCTTATCTCTTGGTCAAAGCGTATCGGACCCAGGAACGCGTGGTTATTTTAGATGAAAGCGGCACGTTCCACGTCAGTCCGTTGCTCGGCTTTGAAAGTGCCGGAAAACTCCATGAGCAACACGCGTTGTTGGCCAGCTTGGCTTTGTTACAACTCAACCCGAGTGGCTTCGATCAACCGGAACTTTTGGAGAAACTTTTTCTCGCCGAAGCACTGGCAAAAGCGAAGCAAAACTGGTCCGCCGAAGCGGACGAATTTCAGCAGAAAAATCTCCACCAAAAGGTGGAGGTGCAGAAACTCACCGTCCTCGAAACTGAATCCGATCAGGTGCTCATCGAAGTCACGGGGCAATTGATCCGCACCGGTCGCGTTGGACAGCTCCCATTTACGGAAGCCCCTGCCTTCACTGCGCAATTCACCTTCGCGCGCAATCCCAACCTGACGACCAACGGTCGCTTCCCTCTCGCGGTATGGCACTACGAATTATCCTACTAATGGTCGCGGGCATGATCGTGAGTCCCATCCTGATCGGGGGTCCGATTAAACGCTACCCGCTTGATGATCGGGTTTTCTATGACGTGCAGATCAGTCCCGATGCACCGACCACGGTCATGTTTCCCGGTCCCGTGTCGGGCCTTGATGGCGCTGGCGTATCTGCGGCCACCGAAGATGAATCCGCCATTTTGATTTCTCACCAATCAGGTGCTCGATATTTTTCAGTAAGAGCCCGGACCGATGCCGCCGAGGGTGCCTTGAATGTGATTTATCAGGATAAGGCCTATGCGCTGACCTTCCGATCCACCGAGACTCCGGATCGAACCCTCACCTTCTTCGAGCCGACCTCCGGTGCTGGTGTGGCCCCGATCAAGGCGAGATCGGAACACCTTCTTTCACTCTTCGATAAGGTGGAAAACTACGCAGCGCTCGCCCGGCAATATCCGGCCTTGGTGGAAAACATCGAACGGGTCGATCTTGGCACCGTCAGCGAGCATGCCGGAATGACCACCGTCATCGAAAGTGTGTTTCGTTTCGAGACCGATGATGCCCTGGTCTTTAAACTCCGGGTGGAGAATCGGACCGCGAAACCATTCGTCTATTCTCCCGCCCACCTCGCCGTGCAGGTCGGAGCGAAATCGTTCCCCGTCGCTCTAACCAACGCATCCGGCGAGGTCCCTGTCGGGCAAAGCGCTGCCATCACCCTCGCCATCGTGAGCGACCCGGATGGCACACGCGCCAATCTGTCGGTCAAAAACCGATTTTCGATCAACCTCCCCACGCTCGAATGAAAATCGATTTTCAATTTTTAACTACGCCGTTTGGCCAGATGACCGTGGTCGCCCTTTTGGCGGCCGTCACGATTGCGGTCGTGGCGTGGCAAGACACTCCAGAACCGGCCGTCACAAGTCCGCCTGCAATGAAGGAAACTCGTCCATCGCTCCCGCAGATTTTTCAGCGACCCGTAGCGCGTTTTGAACCCGTCACCACGAGTCCACTACCGGCAAACGAAGCACTTGTTCCGGCTACACCTGCCCCGGTGGAGACGATCGAACCACCGATTGTGGCCGAGTTGCCACTCACGGTTTTTGTCGCTCCCGAAACTGAGCCCAGTCACCTCGCACCGGTTCCGTTGGGTCGACTGATTCCCTGTGAAACGGTATTCACCCTCGAATCCAATCGACTGGCCACGCCCGTAGTGGCGCTGGTCACCGACGAGGTGTGGCATGCCGGTCAATTGGTTATCCCCATGGGCGCAGAGGTGCATGGTCGGGCTTCGCTGGACCCAACTCGTGGTCGACTTGCCGCCAGTGGTCTCTGGACATTGGTGTGGTCTGACTTCCGTGAGGACATCCACCAGTCGGTACAGGTCGAGGGCATGGCGCTGAGTCGCGACGCCAATGGTTTGGAACCAACCGCGGACGGCACCGCCGGGATTCCCGGCGTGATCCTGCGCACGGACGACTGGCGCGAAACCAAACTCTTTGCCGCCACGTTTTTGGCCACTGCCACCGCCGCCCTCCAAGATACCCGATCCTCCTTCAGTGGATTCGGTGAATCGGTCGTTCCGGCCGCCACAGTGCGCAATGCCACGTTGGCCGGGACCGGTGCCGTGCTGCGGGAATATGCGCGACAAATTCAGGACGCCATCAAAGACAATGGCGTCTACGTCCGCGTGCCAGCGGGCACCCCTTTCTACCTGTATGTAACAGAGCCCATCGACGGCGAAAAATTCGGAGGATCCATGCGTTCAAAACTATGAAAATCCTGATCCCCTTCTTCATTGCATTGCTCGGCGGATGCCACGCCCCTCACCCGACTCCCCCTGTCGAGTCACTGCCAGTTGCGGCCCCCGCCAATCGAACCGAACTCCGGATTCCGGCCTCCGTGGTCGAATATACCCTCGGGGCGTATGTTGATCCGAAAAACCCGTTGATTCGGCATGAGGCCCACCGCATTCAACGGCTCGAAACTGAAGCTCGATGGGACCTTCGCCCCACTCCGTTGTTGAAATCACCGCCTGTCCCGGGAGTCGATTTAAGTGGTGAGAGCGCCAAGTCGAACTCGCTGCCGCAGTCGACGGAGCCGACGGAGCCGACAGAAAAATCGGAGGCGCAAACCCAAGTTGAACCGTCCGCACCATCGCCCACGGTAACACCCCAAATGGCCAACGCGGACGAGGTCGAATCGCTACCTCCCGAGCCGATCATCGCCAACGAATATGTGGCGGCGATCCTACCCAACGCATCAGGCGTCATTGATTTGATCGCCATCGCCGCTGCCGAAAACCCGGAGGAGAACCCGTTCACGGTTCGTCAACTGCCAGACGCACTCATTCACGAAATCGAATTAAAAGTGGGTGGAATCATCCAGGGTCCAAAGTCCTGTATTCTACTCAACGGTCGCACCGTAAAAATCGGCGAACAGTTCGAATCACTCACCCTTGTCGCCATCGAATCGGACGCCGCGCTGTTCCAGCATCGCCAGCATCTCCTGCGGATCCCGGTTTCCACGTCGGCCACCCATATTCGACTCGCCCTCTAGGATGACAACCTTCGCCACCCTCTTCATCGATGAACAAGGACGCCGTCGCACCGACCGGGTGGAGGCGACAGATATTGACGCTCTCAAACAAACCTTACGGTCCCGTTCACACTGGTTGGTGAGTGCCCGGCCCACCAAATCACCCAAACGTCTTTCCCGCTTAACCCTTCCGGTGCGCGACTTCGTGCCCCTGCTTCACC
>CAXBOL010000343.1:0-5713 GCA_963977295.1 uncultured Opitutaceae bacterium | reverse complement strand
TTCAAGCACTTCGGCCCCAATCGAGGCCCTCAGCCTGCTCTCCCCTCGCGAACTCGGCACGCCGGGCGAACTCCCGCCTTGGATTGCTCACGTCCGGGCCACCGATCTCGATCAAGACGGCCTGACCGACATCGTATTCTGCGAGGCCCAATTTAATGAAATTCGCTGGATCCGCCAAACCAGCACCGGCCAATTCGCCCCCGAGGCTCTCCTCGCCAGCGACATGCGCGGCCCCGTCCACGTCGAAGCCGCTGACATGGACGCCGACGGAGATCTGGACCTGATTGTTTCGAGCATGTCGGTGGTCTTCCCCAACAACGACCGGATCGGCACCGCATTCGTCCTCGAAAACGACGGCCAACAGCGCTTCACCCCGCACATCCTCATCGAAAACACGGCCCGCATCGTCGATATGCGCCCCGCCGATCTCGACGGCGATGGCGATCTCGACCTCGCCGCAGCTCAATTTGGCTACGACCAAGGCGAGGTGTCGTGGCTCGAAAACACCGGACCGGAGCCTTGGACGTTCACCCGTCACGTCATTTTGGATCTCTCCGGTGCCGTCAACGTCGTGGTCGCCGACTTCAACGGCGATCGCCGCCCCGACATCGTGGCGTTGCTTTCGCAGCAATGGGAGGAGGTCTACTACTTCCAAAACACGGGCAACGGCAACTTCACTCGCCAGCGCATCTGGGGCTCCACCAATGAAGACTATGGCAGCAGCGGCATCAGCGTGGCCGACCTCAACCGCGACGGTCGCCCCGACGTGGTTTATTCCAACGGCGACGGCTTCGGTCCGGCCGCCACCCCCGGCCCGCGCCCCTGGCACGGCGTGCAGTGGTTTGAAAACACCGGCAATGGCGGGTTCCGCTATCACCGGATCGGCACTCTCCCCGGCGCTTACAGCCCCATCGGGGTCGACCTCGATCAGGACGGCGCGATGGACGTCGTGGCCGCGGCCGCCTACTCGGATTGGAACAGCAAGAACCGCAACGTCGTTTCCCTCATGTGGTTTCGAAACGACGGTCAGATGAACTTCGAACCCCGGATCCTTACCCGCACGCCTAAGGATTTAATTACCCTCGATGCCGGCGATTTCGACGGCAGCGGTCGCCCTTCGTTGATTTCCGGGGGGTTCTATATCTATCCCCCCTTTGATGCCATGAGTCGCATCATGCTTTGGACTCCCACCGCCCAGCCATGAAATCGCGTCTCCCCATTTTAATCGGGCTCGGAGTTGCCGTGATCGCTTTGGTCGGATGCGGACTCTGGTGGCAACACGCTACGGCCGCGCGAGACGAAGTCGCTACCCGACTCCCTGCCCTGCCAGATCTTTCGTCCGCAAATCCGGCCCTGGTTGAGCGTATTTCAGCGGCAGATACGAAAGCGCTGTCTCGATCCAATCCCATCGCCGGGCTGATCGAACTCAGCCGGCTCTACCATGCCAACGGCTACCTGGACACCGCGATGATCGCCTATCGTGGACTCGCCGAACTCCAACCCACCGAAGCCCGCTGGCCTCATCTGCACGCAAACATCCTCGCCGGTTACGGTCGCGCCGCCGAAGCCCTCGCGCTCTGGCAACGCACCCTCGAACTCGCTCCCGATTACCTGCCCGCCCGGCTGCGCTACGCCGATCTGTTGTTGAAGGACAATCAAACCGCTGCGGCCGAAGCCGCCTACGAGGCCGCCCTCAAGGTCGATTCCAACAACCCCTACGCGCTCCTCGGGCTCGCCCGCATCGATTTCGAAGCCCAACGCTGGAACGACGCTCGCCGCCGTTTGGAAAAAGTCGTCGGCCAAACCAACTACACTCTCGGCTACGATCTGATCGTCACGCTCTACGAACAACTCGGCCTGACCGAGCGCGCCGAAGCTATCCGTGGCCAAGCCCGCGCCTCCGGAGCCTACCGCGATCCCGAAGATCCGTGGCTCGATGAAATCCTGCCCGATTCCTACGACCCCTTCATGCTCGCCCTCGAAGCCGGCACCAAGGGTCGCCGAGGCCAACCCGCTGCCGCGATCGCGTTGTTGCAAAAAGCCATCGCGGTGGCCCCCACCGACCTCTCCGCCCACTTCCAACTCGCCAATCTTTATTACGAGCAACGCAAGATCGACGAAGCCCGCGAACTCTACATCCGTTGCACGCAACTCGATCCGGAGTTCGCTGACGGTTGGGCCCGCTTGTCCGACCTCTACGCCCAAACCGCCAAACCCACCGAAGCCGCCCGAGCCCTCGAAGCAGGACTCGAGGCCTGCCCCGATTCGCCCGGCCTGCACCTAATGAAGGCCCGCCGCCAACGCGCCGTCGGCGAATACGGTCCCGCCCTCACGTCATATCGCAAGTCCATCAGCCTGCGCCCCAACGAGCCCGATGCCTATCTCGAACTCGGCATCGCCTTGATCGACTTCGGTCGCCGGGACATGGGCATGCAGCAGATCCAATTAGCTCTCGAAACCGACCCGGCCAACCCCACCGCCCTCGGCATCCTCACCTTCAACGCCATCGAACTCGGCCAACAACCCGAGGCCGCCGCGTTGCTCCAACGCGTCAACGCCCAACCCGTGTTCGACCCCCAACAATTCCGGCAACTCCAAGCCGCCTACCGCCAAAAATTCGGCACCGCGTGGCAGGAGTGAACACCGGGAATATCACCCACACCGTAGAAAGGCCAAAAGGGAAAGGCCAAAAGGGGTCAAACGCAAATGTTAAAGATTCATTGTGCCGCACTGATCAAATTACTCACGTAGTTCGGGTGTCCCATCGCCAAACGCCGAGTGATCCATGGATTACTCGCCGGGGTTTGTGTTCGTAGTTTCACCGCAATCTCAACCTTCCACAACGCGCCTTTGGTCGACGAGTGTAGGTCCGCCTCAGTTTTACCCAACCGGGCCATTTCCTCTTTCACCAATTGCTCCCAGCGGGACTCGTTCAGTTCCTTCAAATCCACACCCTCCCAATCCACGGCTTGGGACATCTGATTGAGCTCTTGGGCCAATTCCTGTTTCGCCTCCTTGGAGCCGATAAACCATCCCCGACAGTAACGCTTGGACAACTTCTCTCTCTTTTCGGGATCAGATTCATCGAGCAACTCAAGGTGATTTCGGTAAAGTTCCATGCCCCTTTGAGTATGGGGAAGTCCGTGCAACTTCAGCATGGATTCGCGCCGCAGTCCGGTTCCGACCGCGTCTCCGGCCATGTATTTGGCAAAACTGGACAACGCATGCTTCTCCAATTCAGCCACCGGATGCATTCGCGCCCGCACCGGGTTCAAATGAATGTAGTCGACCAAACCTCCCAGTCTTTGGTTTTCCCGCAGCAGGATCGATTTATAGCGGCCTTGGAATACGTGCCCGCGCTCGCCGGCAAAGCGATTAAACCGAGTCGCAAACGTGCTCTGCAACCACTTCATTCCTGCCACCAAATTCGGCTCAGGAGTCCGAACCGCCAGATGGTAGTGATTGCTCATGATGACATACGCGTAAAGTTCCCAACCACATCGCTTTACCGTCTCAAAAAGCGCCTTCTCGAAGGCCGCCCCACTTTCTCCTACCGTGAATAAATCTTTCCGATAGCTGCCGCGACTGATGATGTGATACATCGCCCCAGCATATTCAACCCGTTGCTTCCTAGGCATGCCTCCGAATCAACATCATCCGTTCCTGCCATTTCAATCTTTATCTTTTGCGTTTGACCCCTTTTGGTCAGACTTTTGGACGAAGATCATCGTCGCCGCATTATTCCGACTCACAAAAAAGTCGTTCAGGCCGTCACCATCCATATCTGAGGCCACCAAACTTTGGGCATCGCCGGGCACGACCAGTCCACTTTGGGCAGGCTCGATGGCCTCAAATTTGCCCCGCCCATTGCCGATCATCAACTGACTCAACCCACCTTCAAAGCGGCCCACCAAATCAATGGGAGCATAGTGGTTTTGCACGGCATAAATATCGGCGTAACCATCGTCGTTAAAGTCACCTGTCACGATCGCTTTAAGGGGCGACACTTGCGCAATCCGAGGCAACGCCTCGAACCGATATTTTCCATCCGCACCGCTGAGTAACACGCCGCTCCGAAACTCGGTTGCGCTCAATCGCCGGGCTTCGATCAGTTCGTCGGCACCAAAAATCTCCGCCATCGATGCCCGGGTAAATTCTTCATTGCGACGGAACTGACGCGCCACATTGCGCACCTCCGCCGCCAAATCCTGCCGGCTCCGCAACGGCACTTCTTGGCCGTTAGCCCACGCAGCTTCGACGAGAACTGGGCGACGTCCTCCGAACCGGCCCGCATACAGCAACGCCGGGGCTTCCGGCGACGCATGGTAGGGCGTATTCAAACCTACATTACCCACCACCAAATCGATCCTGCCATCGCCATTAAAATCCGCGGCGGCCACGCTGCGCCACCACCCGGTGCCCGCCGAGGTAAACCCCAACGCCTCACTTCGATCCACGAAACGCTGACCTTCCTCATTCTGCCAAAACAACACGCCCCCCCACTCCGTCGTCACCACCAAATCAACCCAACCATCGCCATCCACGTCTCCCGCCCATGCTGCGGTGATCAAGGCAGTCGCCGCCGTGTCCGGGGCAAATCCTGCTTCTACCTCGGCGAATCGGCCGCCTTGATTCAACCACCAGCCACTACGACCGGCTTCGGGGTAACGCCCGGGCAAGCCTCGGGCCCCGATGAACAAGTCATCCCGTCCGTCGCGGTCGAAGTCCGCCACCGCCACGGCTCCCGTGCTCGTCGTGAGAGACGGCAGTCGGTTCTTCTCCGCCAAGGTGAACGAACCGCCTCCTTCGTTCAGCCACAACGAAGGCTGATACTGTTCGCTGCCTGCCGGAAAGACTGCGCCGGCTCGAGTTCGCAATAGATCCAAATCCCCGTCACCATCCACATCCAGCAAAGCGGGCGGTCCTTCCTCCGCACCCGGTGGCAAACCCGGCAGTTCAAGGACCAAAACCTTGCCTTCACTTTGGGCCAAAATCACCCGGCCGGGATCACCCGCCGTCGAAGTCATGACGATGTCCGTTCGTCCATCCCCATTCAAATCGCCGGTCTGCAAATGGGGGCCGGTATGTCCGATTTTCCACGGTTGCAGCGGACGCATCAACTCTTCGTCCGCCGCGGAATCGCGCGCCGGAAGTGCTAACTTCATCGCGGCTGAAGAGTCGACAAACCACGGTTGAGATTCGGTCGATGGCCCGGACGAATTCGACGCGTCGCTTTCGGTCACTACGAGTCGCTGGTTGAGCTCCACGCCCTCCAATACTTGCTCAATTCCACTTGGCCATTTGATCACCACACGAACCGCCTCCGACGACTTACCCAAGCCGAAATGCAACGCGGGCTCGCTGGACGAAAGATAACCACGCGAGGCCACCAGGGTGCTGACTTGAGTGCCCGATCCTGACTCCACCCTCACTCGCGCCCCAATGCCGAACCGATTGGATTTAGTGCCGCGCAGCGCCAGGATCAGTCGATTGCCCGTGGCCGAATCATTGCGCAACACCGTCGGTCCCTTTTCGTAGTTCCCGTAGACCAGATCGAGGTCACCGTCACCGTCCAAATCCCCCAGCGCCGTGCCGAAGCTCACGCCTTTCTCCATCAATCCCCACCGTTCGCCCACCGATTCAAACTGCAAGCCGCCGAGGTTTCTAAACGCGAAATTCTCTTCTGCCATCACGGGACTTTCTCGCATGATTC
>CAXBOL010000342.1:0-5757 GCA_963977295.1 uncultured Opitutaceae bacterium | reverse complement strand
GCTATCGACTGCGTTCCCAGCGCTGGGACCTTTTATTTCCAAGACACACCCTAGGGTTTATTCGTGTCCATTCGTGGTTGAACTGCTTGGGTTCAGTTTAAATCACTATGTCCCATCCCGCCTGCCCTGTCTGCACCCTTGAAGATGTGTTGAGCCATCCCGACCACTGGGAATGTTCCACCTGTGGCCACGAGTGGCCTAAAGCCGCCACCCCCGAAGCCGCCCGTGTCGTCAAAGACGCCCACGGCACCGAGCTGACCGACGGCGATGACGTCGTGCTCATCAAAGACCTCAAGCTCCGCGGTTCGTCCCAAGTCCTTAAAGGCGGTGCCAAGGGCAAAAATATCCGCCTCGTCGACGGCGATCACGAAATCGACTGTCGCGTCGACGGCATCGCCATGGCCCTCAAAGCCTGCTTCGTCAAAAAGGCCTGAAGCAATAACTCCCGATTTGAATCCACGGCGATGACGCGCTCTCTGTTGATTCGGGTTCAACTCCTCAGCCTTGCGGTGCTGCTGTGCTCAGGTTGTTTCAGCTCGATCCTGGCCAAGACCGTGATTCAGGCCCCGAATCGGGACGCCCCACCTCGGGTCGTGCGAAATCCCGAGTTTGGTCAAAAGGTTGCCGCACTCTACGCCCAGTCTTGGAATCTTTCGGTGGGACCGCCCACGGCCGAGTTATCCGTCGCGGTCATTGAGCCCGGTGACTACCAGCTGGACTACAAGGTCTCGTTCAAAACCAACGCCCAAGGGCGGAAACGGCTGGCGACCGATCTCAACTGGGTGGTCCCGAATCTCACCCATTCAAAGCCGCGGCGCCCCAAAGGCACCCTCTTGATTCTTCATGGCTATCGCGATGCGAAGGAAGACGTTCTGCACTGGGGGATCGCGCTCGCCGAAGCCGGATACCGCTGTGTGTTGGTCGATTTTCGCGGCCACGGAGAATCAACGGGGGCAGTTATCTCCTACGGTGCGTTTGAAGCCCGCGACTTAGAATTGGTCGTGGATGATTTAAAACGAAAGCGCCTATTCTCGAACCATATCGGCGTTCTGGGCGTGTCTTACGGTGCCAGTGTGGGACTCCTGCTAGCCTCCCAGGACGATAGAGTAAAAACGGTGGTGGCGCTGGAGCCTTACAGTCGCGCTGCCACCGGAGTCGTCGAATTTGCCCGGGGAGTGGCGCCCACTCAAACGGCGAAGATCAGCGATGCGACATTCCAAAAAGGATTGGATCTGGCTGAAAAACGAGGCGGATTCCAGTGGGCAGATGCTGACGTGTTCGCCGGCATGGAAACAGTGCAGGCCACCGTGTTTTTGCTCCATGGAGAAAAGGACAATTGGCTCTCTCCCATCAACAGTCGCCAACTCATCAAAAACGCGCCGAAAGGTAGCCAGCTTGGCCTCATAGCAGAGGACAATCATTTGAGCTTGGCCTCCGTCTTTACCCCATCCTGAAGGACGTCACCGCATGGTTTGACGCCCACCTGCGACCTGACGTGACATCCAAGATTATCGATCCGGGAATCGCCGAAACATTCCTCCGCCAAACACCGATTCCAGAGGTCGCATCAGAACTGGACCCGCCCGAATAGCGCCGAAGATCATTCCATCTCCGGCGCTGCTATTTAAACAGCGATGCAGGCGGTTAACCCAGCATCGGAGCGATCACTTCCTTGGCAAATTCCCCCGGGGTCGATCCCGTCGAGAGCACCCGTGCATCGTCACGATCAAACTCCGCTTTGAGCACCCCGACATCGATGGCGGTAAAGATCTGCACGACGTCAGTCGCATACGCCTCACTCAGGCCCATGCCGACCATTGACTCCACCCGGACTGACCGGCTCCGTTCTCTTCGTTCCTTCAGGTAAAACAACCGGCTGATGGCATTTAACAAAATAATCCGTGTTAATCTGTGTTCATCTGTGGTTGAAAAAACCTCTTGGAAAACGTCTGCCATTTCTCCCCTGATCGCGTTCATCGCTACAGTTTGATTCACCGCATCAATCCGCTCTTTGGTGAGCGCTTGATCATGTGGATAGGTCTCAATCCCAGCACGGCCGACGAGAATCAACTCGACCCCACGCTCACCCGCATCGCCCGCTTCTCGGAGCGTGAGGGCATGGACGGCTTTTGGATGGCCAACCTCTTCGGCCTGCGCACGCCCTACCCGAAAGAAATGATGGCTGCCCCCGACCCCAACGGCTCCGGCAACGACGCCTCCCTCCTCGAAGGTGCCGCCCGCTGCGAACGCATCGTTGCCGCCTGGGGCGTAAGTGGCGTCTACCAGGATCGCGCCGACGCCGTGGTAAAACTGCTGGCCGGCTACGACCTCTGGTGCGTGGGCACCACCAAAGACGGCCATCCCCGTCACCCCCTCTACGTCAAAGCCGACCAACCTCTCGTGCGCTGGAAACCAATAAATTGATTCCCCGCTCCATCGCGTAGCCGGTAGGCAAAGCCTTTCGTGTCCATGTCAGGCCATTCCCTTCACTCATAGACGTGGTTAAAACCACCCGGTCCCCCTGCCTGCTCTTGTTCTTCGCACCTTTCGTGGTAACAGCCCCCCCGCCTCTGCGCCAAACTCAACTCAACAGCGGCGCGATCACTAGGCTCACGATCGACATCACGTTGATCAAAATATTCATCGACGGACCCGAGGTGTCCTTCAGCGGATCCCCTACGGTGTCGCCCACCACGCAGGCTTTATGCGCTTCCGAGTTCTTGCCGCCGTGGTGACCTTGCTCGACATATTTCTTGGCGTTGTCCCACGCCCCGCCGGAGTTGGCCATAAATAACGCCAGCAACACACAGCCCAATAGCGCGCCCACCAACATGCCCCCGAGCGTCGCCGCACCGAGAACAAATCCCACCACCACCGGCGTGAGAATCGCAACCAACGCGGGCGCAATCATCCGCTTCATGGCGGAATCCGTCGCAATGCGCACGCAGGTCGCGGAATCGGGTTTGCCCGTGCCTTCCAGCAGACCGGGAATCTCGCGAAACTGACGGCGAATTTCCTCCACCATAGCCTGCGCCGCTTCGCCCACCGCCGTCATCGTCAGCGCACTCACCAGAAACGGCACAAAGCCACCAATAAACACGCCGGTCAGCACCCGCGGATCGGACAACAGCAATTCGAAGTCGGGATTGTGCAGCTTCACCACGTTGATGAACGCCGCAATAATCGCCAGCGACGCCAACGATGCCGCACCGATCGCGAAGCCTTTGCCAATCGCCGCCGTGGTGTTGCCCACTTCATCCAACGCATCGGTAATCGCCCGCGTCTTTTTACCGAGCCCCGCCATCTCCGCGATACCACCCGCGTTGTCCGCAATCGGCCCATACGCATCGATACTCATCGTAATACCAATCGTCGCCAGCATACCCACCGCGGCGATACCCACGCCGTAAAGGCCGGCAAAATGACTCGCTCCCAGCAACACCGCCGCCACCACGCCGATCGGGATCACCACCGACATCATGCCGACCGCCAGCCCCCGAATGATTACCGTCGCCACTCCCGTCTTCGCCGCATCCGCAATCGAACGCATGGGACTGCCTCCCGTGTAATGTTCCGTGGCCAACCCGATGCTGATTCCTCCGACCGACCCCATCAGCACACAGAACCAAACGTGCAAACTCACCTCGGCGGCCGAGATTACGCCCGCCGCCGCCAGCACAAACAGCAACGCCGCACTCATCGTGCCCGTGCGCAAAGCCCGCGCCGGAGCCTGACCCGAACACACCTTCACAATCGTGATGCCGATCAACGAACACACGAGACCGGTCGCGGCTAAAGCCAGCGGCAAAAACATCAAGGCCTCCCGGTCCGCCGAAATCGCTTCCCATTGACTCACCGCGAGAGTCGCCGCGATGGCCATCGAGGCGATCATGGCGTTGCAATAAGACTCGAACAAATCGGAGCCCATACCTGCGACGTCGCCCACGTTGTCGCCCACGTTATCCGCGATCACCCCAGGGTTACGCGGATCGTCTTCGGGAATACCCGACTCCACTTTGCCCACCAAATCCGCGCCCACATCCGCTGCTTTGGTAAAGATACCCCCACCCACCCGAAAGAAGATCGCGACCAACGAAGCGCCCATGGCGAACCCGTGGATGATGTGCACTTCCTCCGCCGATTCGCCAAAAAACAGGAACAGTCCGCCCACCCCGACCAAACCCGTCGAGGCCACCGTAAGCCCCATGATCGCGCCGCCAAAAAACGCCGTGCTTAACGCTGCCCCCGAACCCTTTTCATGCGCCGCCACCGTCGTGCGCACGTTGATATGCGTCGCCGCATACATACCCACCCAACCCGCGATCGATGAGGCACCGGCCCCGAGGAAAAACGCCAACGCTTCCCACGGATCCTTGAGGATTAACAACCCGCCCACCAACACCGCAAACATCCCGATCAGCCGCAGCTCGCGTCGCATGAAAATCATCGCTCCCGAATGAATTTCCGCTCCGATCTC
The DNA here is from genome assembly GCA_963977295.1 of uncultured Opitutaceae bacterium. Classification (GTDB taxonomy): domain Bacteria; phylum Verrucomicrobiota; class Verrucomicrobiia; order Opitutales; family Opitutaceae; genus Actomonas. The sequence goes on along the minus strand of CAXBOL010000342.1, from coordinate 1,280 downwards.
TGCCACTTTGCCGGTTCCGCCGGATTGTTTCAGCAGTCGAACAAATATGATACCAGCCACCACCAGCCCGACAACGCCGAGGGCTGGCACGATCGCATGTAGATTAGCCATGATTTAGAGGGAGGGGTTTAGCTCAATAACCGCGCTGGGATTGAGCCGAGTGCCACCAGAGGTAGTGCTCGGATTCGAGCACGTCTTCCGACGGCAAAGGAAAATAACGCATGCCCTGACCCGAACCCACAAACACGCCGCTGCGCACCATGTAGAACAGAATGTCCGGTCGAAGCCCGCGATTCACAATCTTCGTCGGACGACCGACTTTGTGATCGAGCGACCGAAAGCATTCCCGAATGTGATCACTTTGTGAATACGGGGTGCCCGGCACGTCCCTGCGTTCCGGGCGGTAAGCCAGACCGCCGATCTTCAGGTCGATGAACGCCACCGCCGGCAGCGAGATGAAGGCATCCGGATCCGTCACCGCCTCGCAAAACGGCTGCGGTCGCAAACGACTCGCTACGCGCGGATAAACCGGCCCCAATTCCTGATAGAGAAAGTTTTCTTCGTCATCGTCGAGTGGCGCCCACTCGGCAGAGTCCAACTGCAACGTCAGCCCGGAAGGCGTCGTCAAGTAAGCGTGGGTCAATGCCGTGATGGGGACACGTCCCAGCACATTGAAGATCGACACATAAACCGAATGACGCGGCCCTCCATCTTGGTGCGGCACACAACGGGCCAACGCGTCTTTCATGCGAAACGCCGGAAGGTCGGCGTTGAGATCAACCGAGAAAAACACGGCCGGACCTTCAATCTGTCGTTTGGATCCCGTGGCCGTGTAGCGGCCGAACTTATCGGCAGGAAGTTGCGAGAGGATGAGCGCCTCGGGGATAAGGCTGAGGTAGAGGTAATTTTCCATCGCGGTGGGGTAACCGGTTCGAAGGAAAGACAATCCCTATTACGACCAAAGGGAAAGCCCGAAAAGCCCCGTAAGTCCGATTTCGATACGATTACCCTGCTGAAAATTCAGCCGGATACCCGGTCCAAGGTTGAAGCTTTTCCAGCGCGATCACCGCAGGGGAGTGGCTGCCGGCGGAGCGAGTCGGGTTAGCGCATCACATCCGGCCAAAATCGGCGGAACTTCACCCCCGGGGCCACCGCGAAATGGCCAGAGTGCATCGAGGCATGTTTAGGAAAAAACCCTTGGGTAGGGGATGTCCCTTCCGGGGTGAAATTTATTCTCCTTAGTTTCCTCCATTAGTCTCTGTGAAACTCCGGTTTGCCTC